>CAZLJL010000087.1:0-6977 GCA_964559785.1 uncultured Bifidobacterium sp. | reverse complement strand
GCAGGCGAAACGATCAGCGCAGTAAAGTGCTGTCCGTCACCCTCGACCTCGAGGTGAGTGCATTCAAGGCCGGCAGCAATGTAGTTCTTGATCAGATCAGGTGTGGGCAGCACGATTCAACCTCATTAGAAAAACGAATTTTGTTAGAGACTTCTAGTGACGCAACTTGTAGCCCCGCTTTAACAGCGTGACTGCAATGGATGACAACACAATAAAAAACACCAGCACAATCGCCAGACTGGTCAGCGGCGCCACATCCGAGTGGCCGAAGAAACCATAGCGAAAACCGTCAATCATGTAAAAAAATGGGTTGGCATGCGAGATCGCCAGCCAAAATGGCGGCAACGAGTGCACCGAGTAGAACACGCCGGCAAGAAAGGTTGCGGGCACAATCAGGAAATTTTGGAACGCTGCCAGCTGATCAAATTTTTCTGCCCAGATGCCTGCGATCAGTCCCATGGTACCGAGTATCGCAGCACCAAGTAGCGCAAACACAATGATCCACAGCGGGGCAACAAAGCTCAGCTTGGCAAACCAGAGCGTAATCGTCAGCACACCCAATCCCACCATGAAGCCACGGATCATGGCAGCCAGCACGTAGGCACTGAACATCTCCCAGTGCGACAAGGGTGTCAGCAGGATGAATACCAGGTTACCGGTGATCTTCGACTGAATTAATGAAGAGGATGAGTTGGCAAAAGCATTTTGCAACACACTCATCATCACTAAACCCGGCACCAAAAATGCGGTGTAGGAAACACCCGGGAACACTTGCACGTGCGCTTCCAGCACATGGCCGAAAATCAGCAGGTACAGCATCGCCGTCACGATCGGTGCGGTCAGCGTCTGGGTTGCCACTTTCCAGAATCGCAGCAGCTCTTTGTAAAGCAAAGTGCGAAAGCCCGTCATTGCTCGGCTCCCATGACCTGTATGAATACATCTTCCAGATCAGCCTGATGCAGCTGTAGATCCTCAATAACAAGTCCCGCCTGACGAATCTGCGCGAGGATATGCTCGACTTCTTCATGATGCGTCACGCGTAAGGTGTACTGTCGTCCCGCCGTCAACTCGTCGGGGTGAGCCAGCTGACGGTGCAATACATCCGGTAAAACACCTTCAGCCAGACGTACCACCAACTGTGAGCCGGAGATACGCTTGAGCAGCGCTGCGGTCGAATCCAGCGCAACGACCGACCCTGCCTTCAGCATCGCGATGCGGCTGCACAGCGCCTGCGCTTCTTCCAGGTAATGGGTCGTCAACACCACTGTGTGACCTTCGCGGTTGAGTCGCCCAATGAAACTCCACAGCGTCTGCCGGAGCTCGACGTCGACGCCTGCGGTTGGCTCGTCCAGCATGATCACAGGTGGTTTATGCACCAGTGCCTGCGCCACCAACACCCGGCGCTTCATCCCACCAGACAGCGCGCGCATATTGGTATCCGCCTTCGCGGTTAAACCTAGTTCATGCAGGATCTCATCAATCCAGGCGTCATTACCTGAGATGCCGAAGTACCCGGATTGCATACGCAGGGTCTCGCGCACCGTGAAGAACGGGTCGAACACCAGTTCCTGCGGCACGACACCAATTGCGCGGCGCGCGGCACGGAAATCGTTCACTACGTCATGGCCGAGGATGCTGACGCGCCCCTGGTCGGCACGGGCCAGTCCGGCGATGATTGAAATCAGCGTGGTCTTGCCGGCGCCGTTCGGGCCCAGCAGGCCGAAAAATTCGCCGGTGGCGATATCCAGCGAGACGCCGTCGAGCGCCTGCAACGCACCGAAGCGCTTTTTGACTTGGTCAATCCGGATGGCGGCCATGTTGGCGAGGGAGGGTAATGCGCTACCGCGCCGAAAGGCGCAAAGTCGTTGATTATAGGGGATTTATCGCCGGAAACTCGGCGGCAACTTAGCGCGGCAGTAACTGATCGACACCGTAAAGCTTGGCCAAGCTATCCAGCCCGGGGGGGTGCTGGGTGACATGAAGCGTTTTACCCAACTTGGCAGCCGCACGCTGCCACGCCAGCAGGGTGGCCACTGCCGCCGAATCGAAATGCTGTAATGCGCCGAGATCGATCTCGGTATCCCCAGTCGCAATCGCTTGTAGCCCTTGCGCCAGAACCGTTTCTGCCTCGTGCATGGTCAAGGTGGTGGGTGCAAAAGGCATATCAGCTCTTGGCGGCCGGCTTGGGAGGATCTGCAGATAGTTGCTTGTTACGCTCGGTGAGCGCCTTGATAAGCCCGTCAATGCCGCCTTTCTGGATCTCCGCCGCAAAACTATTGCGATAGGTCTGAACCAACCAAGCGCCAAGAATGTTGACATCCACAATCTTCCAACCGTTTGGCCCCTTCTCCAGTCGGTAGTTGAGCTGAATCGGCTCGCCACGCGACTGAATTACTGCGGTACGAACCTCAACCTCGGTATCGTCGGGGGTCGCGCGCATCGGCTTGAACTCCAGCGTTTGATTGCGGATCTGGGCAACGGCTCCGGCGTAGGTGTACACCAGTAGCGTCCTGAACTCATTTGTCAGCGCCTGCTGCTGTTCCGGCGTCGCTTCCCGCCAGTAGCGCCCCGCCGTGAGTTGGGTCATGCGCTGGAAGTTTATGTGGGGCAGGATCTTGGCCCTCACAACTTCCATGATCCGCTCCTGATTACCGGCTTGGACCTGTTTATCCGTCTTCGCGATCGCCAGAATTTCCTCGCTCACGCGCTTAACCAAGGCATCCGGGGCCTCTTGTGCCCAGGCAGTGCCAAGTTGCAAGGCGATGACGGCAACGGGGTAGGCGACAAGACGCTTAAGAAGCATCGTCATGGAAAATTTGGACATCTGGTCGCGATCAATTAGAAAGGGTTATTGATGATAACCAAATTTTGTTCAGCCCGGCCAGATCATCCGCCGGGTGACTCAGCCGTTATTGGGCGTTCAGCTCAAGGCGGGGACTCACCGTCTAGTACTTTCACCTCGCGCTGCTGGAGATAGGCATCCCGCACGAACTGGTAAGGGTCGAGCGCCACGCGCTCGATCATATCGGTTGCGGGCAGCAAGCGGGCCCGATCATCTACCAGCCGCAGCGCGCGTAGTGAGTTTTCAGTGGCCGAGGGATCTACTAAATTCAAGGGATCCGCATACAAATCCAAGGGCTTGGCAAAGGTATCTCGCATGGTGCTCGGGCCAAACACGGGCAGCATGACATAGGGGCCGGGCTTGATGCCCCAGACGCCCAGTGTCTGCCCGAAATCTTCCTGATGTTTGGCTAAACCGAGTTTGCTCGCCACATCGACCAAACCAGCAACGCCCAGAGTGCTGTTCACCAATACGCGACCCGTGTCTTGAAACGCATCGCGCGGCTTCATCTGGAAAAAATTGTTCAGCGCGGTCCAGACATCGGCGATGTTGCCGAAGAAATTACCGACAGCAGACTGCACAAAGTCCGGGACGTAGTTGGAATAGCCTTTGGAAACCGGCTTTAACAGCACTTGGTCAAATACTTGGTTGACCGCAAACACCTTACGATTAAAATTTTCATAAGGATCGCGCGGGTCGGAACGCTGGCTAACCGGCGTGGCGCAGCCGCCTAACGAAAGGAGAATTACCAAAATCCCCAGGCTGCGGGCGGCTCGGGTTGTCTTCATTTTTCGGTTTCCTTACTACCCTCGGCGGCTTTACTGAACAAAAATTGACTTATCAAGTTTTCAAGCACAATCGCCGATTGCGTGATCTTGATGCGGTCGCCCTCTGAAAAGTTCTTCTCTTCAGCACCTGGCTCAAGTCCGATGTATTGCTCACCGAGCAGTCCCGAGGTAAGAATCTTTGCCGAGCTATCGCGCGGAAACTTCACATCAGCCTGCATCCGCATAGTCACCGTCGCCTGAAAGGTACGGTCATCGAACCCGATGGATTCTACTCGCCCCACCACGACACCAGCGCTTTTGACCGGTGCGCGCGGCTTAAGACCGCCAATGTTATCGAAGCGCGCAACCAGCGTATAACCCGGGCCAAAACTCATCGCGCCCAGATTGCCGACTTTCAGCGCGAGAAACATGATTGCTGCTGCACCGAGCACAACAAACAGACCGACCCATACGTCCAAGGATTTACGTTGCATCCTTTTTCCTCTTCAAGAGAACATCAGCGCTGTCAGCAGGAAGTCCAGCCACAGCACCATCAACGATCCAATTACAACTGTGCGCGTGGTTGCACGCGCCACCCCCTCTGGGGTCGCCGCCGCTACATAGCCCTGGTACAGCGCGATAAATGTTACCGCCACGCCAAACACCACACTCTTCAGCACGCCATTGCCGATATCAGCCCATAACTCGACACCGCCTTGCATCTGCGACCAAAATGCGCCCTCATCAACACCAATAAGCACGACACCCACCACATAGCCGCCCAGCACACCGACCGCCGAGAACACCGCCGCCAGCAGTGGCATCGCAATCACACCCGCCCAAAAGCGTGGCGCCAAAACGCGTGTGAGTGGATTAACCGCCATCATCTCCATGGCGGCTAATTGCTCAGTCGCCTTCATCAGGCCAATTTCTGCCGTGAGCGAGGTTCCCGCCCGTCCTGCAAACAGTAAAGCTGTTACTACGGGTCCCAACTCGCGCACCAGTGACAACGCGACCAGTAGGCCAAGCGCCTGTTCCGAGCCGTATTTGTTGAGCGTGTAATAGCCTTGCAGACCAAGCACAAAGCCGACAAACAAGCCCGATACCGCGATGATCACCAGCGAGTAATTACCGATGAAATGCACCTGATCCGTGACGAGTCGAAAGCGCCGTAACAAGCCACCACTCGCCAACAGCATTGCAACAAACGTCCGCAGCTGCAGGCCGAGATTGGCCAACCCGCCCCGTACCTGACTACCAATATCGGCGAGCCAGTCGATCATGCATCCTTCTCCAAACCGAGCAGTTCATCAATCGGCCGCCCTGGGTAATGAAATGGTACCGGTCCATCCGCCTGGGCGTGTACAAACTGCTTCACATACGGATCGGATGAAGCGCGCATCTCTTGAGGGGTGCCGTGCGCGACGATACAGCCCTGCGAAAGAAAATACACATAGTCGGCGATCAAGAAAGACTCATTCACATCATGCGACACCAAAATCGAGGTCGATCCCAAGGCATCGTTGAGCTTACGGATCAGATTGGCCGTAACACCCATGGAAATAGGATCAAGGCCTGCAAACGGCTCGTCGTACATGATCAATTGCGGATCCAGGGCAATTGCACGCGCAAGCGCAACCCGTCGCGCCATACCCCCTGAAATCTCGCTCGGCTTGAGCGAGGCTGCATTTGATAAGCCGACTGCGTGCAACTTCATCAGGACTAGATCACGGATCATCGACGCTGGCAAAGCCGTGTGCTCACGCAAAGGAAATGCCACATTGTCAAAGACCGAAAGATCGGTGAATAAGGCGCCATGCTGAAACAGCATACCCATGCGGCGGCGCAATCGATACAAGCTGGCCTGATCCAGTGCAGCCACGTTCTGACCATCCACCGTCACGCTGCCGGACTGAGCAGCGATCTGCCCACCAATTAGCCGCAGCACAGTGGTCTTGCCGGACCCGGAACCACCCATCACGGCGATGACCTTGCCTCGCTCAAACTGCATCGTGAGCCCGGCAAGAATTGGCCGCTCGTTGTAGCCGAAGTTCAAATCGCGGATATCGACGAGATAAGACAAGAGGGTGCTCAGAGAGGAAACAAAGGTCCATTGTAGAACATGCGCCTGAGATAGCTCTCGGATCGCCACTGCGACTGCGACTGCGCTAACTTGGGGTGGTATAAACGCATAACTTTGGCCACCATCACCTTATGAAATTGACGCTCAAGCTGCTGGCGCTACTTTTTGGCATCGGCCATGCCGGGTTGGCAACGGCTCTCGATATTTCCTGCGAGGCTGAATACGGTGGAAAGACTGAGCGAATCATCGTTCAAGCTGCCGCAGATGCTTTTTCGTTTCAATCCGTCACACTCGAAGACCGTTTCCGTTTTCAAGCGCAGTGGCTGCCGCAGCGAAGCAAGCTGAAGATTTTTCTTTATGAGCGGCGCGATAGATCGTTTGTGCTACTGCATTCATCCGAATACCCACTGCCCCCAGACACATGCCGCAGGGGCAGCGTTGATTTCGGCTTGAACAAAGTCTACGCATCCGAGCTGGAGCGCGAAGTGTTTTACCAATGCCGAATGGACTGTGAGTAGATGATTTTTAGGCTGCTAGGTTTTTTAATAGCGATGATGTGGCTCAATCACAGCACCGCCGCTGCCCAAGGCGCTGACATCAGAATGGTATTCGTCGGTGATGTCATGCTGGCGGATGGGCCGGGACGACTGATCCGCTCAGGGAAAGACCCGTTTCGTCATGTGGCGGGTGCACTGAAGGATGCCGATATCACCATCGGTAATCTCGAATGCGTCATTGCGTCTAGCGGCAAGCCTGAGCCCAAGCCTTACACCTTCCGTGCGCCGAAACAATCACTCCGTTTGCTTAAAAAATATTTCAGCGCCGTGTCGCTGGCAAATAATCACTCGGGCGATTTTGGCAAAGGTGCATTCAGCGAGATGCTGCAATTGCTTGAACAACATCACATACCTTACTTTGGTGGTGGCCGAGATCTACGCGCCGCACATCAGCCCTATATCCAGGAGGTGCGCGGTAAGCGTATCGCCATCCTTGGCTACAACGGTTTCTTTCCGCGCAGCTTTGAAGCGCTCAATGACGCACCTGGCATCGCCTGGCTGGATGAGGACATGGTGGTGGAAGCGATACAGCACGCCAAACAGACGCTTGGTGTGGATATTCTGATCGTCTACCCGCACTGGGGTTGGGAGTATCAGAAACTAGCCTCACCCCGACAGCGCCAACTGGCGCGCCTGATGATAGATAGCGGCGCTGACGCTGTGGTCGGTGGGCATCCACACGTGACACAGGACATGGAGGTGTATCAGGGCAAGCCGATTTTTTACAG
>CAZLJL010000086.1:0-7013 GCA_964559785.1 uncultured Bifidobacterium sp. | reverse complement strand
GCTCATCAAGCAGCAGTACCATAGGCTGTCGGGTCAGTGCCATCGCAATATCGAGCAATTTTCGAACTCCGCCCGGTAGCTCGCTCACCAGCCGGTCTGCATGCGCCAATAAATCGAAACGGCCGAGAATTTCGCTCGCAGATGCGAGGCTATCGGGATTTCTTGCGGGGCGCCAAAAAGAAAGCGTGCTTTGCTGCGCAGCGATGGCTGCTAACAGGTTGTCTTGAACCGACAGGGATTGATACAACTGCGGAATTTGAAACGATCGCGCCACGCCCATACGCGCGATTTGTCGTGGTGCCATTCTAATGATGCTGGTGCCATCCAGCAGAATGTCGCCAGCATCCGGCTTGATATAGCCTGTGACCATATTCACAAAAGTGGTCTTGCCGGCGCCATTACTCCCGATCAAACTGACCCGCTCACCATGCGCAATATCGAATGCGATATCTGCCGCTGCGGTCACGGCCCCAAATTTTTTCTGCAAGCTACGTGCTGAGATGGCGATAGAAGCACTCATACAGCACCTCGCTGCGCGCTCGTTGAACGCGCACGTGCCGCCCATAACGAGCCAATCCCCGTTGGAAGGAATCTGATCACTACCAACAAGAACAAGCCCATCGCTAGTTGCCAACTATGCGGAAAATAGGTACTCGAGAAAGAGCGTACCAATTCCAATGCGATCGAAGCGATGAATGCTGCCAGCACGCTGTGATGACCCGCCAGAATTGCGACGAATACAAAATCGCCTGAGCGTGTCCAGTAGCTGTAATCTGGCTCGACATGGCCCAATGCGATCACGGCTAGAGCACCGCCAATGCCGCCGCAAAATGCTGCGATGATGAAGCTGGTGGCAATCAGCGACCTCACTGAACTACCGAGGTATTCCACCCGAATCTCATTGTCACGTGCAGCGAGTGCTACGAATCCCTGCATGGAATCGAAGTACATGCGTATCAGTATGCTGACGATACCGACCAGGATGATCGTTACCGCGTAGTTGGCGTAGCCAACCCAAGCATCTGCTGGACGCACACCCAGATAACTGACCCGACCAATATTCAAACCGTCCGAGCCACCAAATGCGGTGGTTTTGATGAGTAGGCCGTACAACACCATCGACAGCGCCAGCGTCAACATCGCAAAGAAAATACCGCGATACCGCGCGATCAGCAGGGCGAAAGGCGCTGCCAGCAGCGCTGCCATCACACCGCCGCCGAGTGTGAGCAGCAAGCCATCTTTCACGCCCAATACACCGAAGCCAAGCGCTGCAGTATAGCCACCTGTAGCAAATACCAAGCCCTGACCAAACGACACCACACCGCTGCGCATCAGTAACATGATGCCGAGCGCGACAATGCCATTGGCAAAAGACATCGTGAGCAAGAAAGTCAGCCAGCGCGGCATGACCGTACCGACGAGCAGCAGAATCGCGATACAAAGCAAGCCAACCCACAGGGTGCGCAACGGCCCCGAATCGCGCTGTGTCATATCAGATCTTCCTTGCCTGTACGCGTTGGAACAGACCCTCTGGGCGGAACATCAGCACAATCGCCATCACCAAATAGATCGAAAACAACTCGGCTACCGGCCATAGATGAACCGCTGCCGAGCGCGCCATACCAACGATCAAAGCACCTACGGCGGCGCCCGGAATACTGCCTAGGCCTCCGATAATCACCACGGCAAACGAAATAATGATCACGCCCACGGATACACCCGGCTGTACCGAGATCATCGGTGCGGTCAAGGCACCTCCCAGTGCCGCAAGAAAAATCCCCACCGAAAAAGCGACGGTATAGACGCGTGAAACATTCACGCCCATGCTGGCGGCAATTTCTTCGTTATGGATGACTGCCAGCACTAGTTTGCCAAAGCGGGTGCGATTCAGACCCCACCACACGCTGACGCCAACGATCAGGGCCACGAGCACCAGCATGAAGTCGTAACCCACGTACGACAGAGCACCGATCTCCACCATGCCAAACAGCATATAGGGGTCGGCGACATACAAGGGATTGACGCCCCAGATCTGCTTGGTCAGATCTTCCATGATGAGAAACAGCGCGAAGGTCACCAGTACCAGCAGAACCTCATCACGACCATAAAACATGCGAAGCAACCCACGCTCACACAGTGGCGCCACCAAGGCTGCCACCACCACTGCAGCGAGCAGCATCGCCACTATCGAGAAGGCGGGTGCGAGTTGCATGCTGGTGAACCAGGCAACCATACTGGCGGCAGCATAGGCTCCCAACGCATAAAAGCTGCCATGTGCAACATTCAGAATTTTAAGAATGCCGAACACCAGTGTCAGCCCGAGCGCGACGATAAATAGCCATGACGCATAGGTCAGGCCATCTACCAAGATCGTGAGCAGCAGTGCCATCTAGCGATACCACACCACAGCAACTGCGATCATTTGCATTTTGCTCCAGGAAAGCCTGCCTTGATCCAGTCCTCGGACTTCATGTTGGGCGGAGGATTGACACACTCGGCATCAAAGCGCTGTATGTCTTTCATCACCATCATGCGCTTGTCAGCATCCCATTTAGTGACACCGATTGCAGTGGGTTGTATCGCTTGATGTCCGCCACCAAGTGCCATCTTGATCCGACCGCCGGGAGATTCCCATTCCAGTCCCGTCAGCGCCGCGGCGATCTGCTCGGTGCTTGGCTTCTTGCCACGATTGGCTGCCATCGCCTTTTCAACCGCGAGTTTCAGCCCCATCAAACCTTGCGCCATACGATACGGCGCCTGAACCGGATACACTTTCCAGCGGCTTTGGTAAAGATTCCACCACCAATCATTGAGCGCAGATTTCGGTGCCAACATGCCATACGCACCACGCGCACCAAGCACCACACCCTCTGGCATTTTGTCCCCCAAAGGGATCAGCACATGATCAGCCGCAGTCAGTACCAACTGCGATTTTCTGAACATGCCACGCGGTGATGCCTGCAAAATCATCGCCTGTAAATCACCACCCCACAGACTCGAGTGCGTAATGTCTGCGGGCTGGGTCATTAACTGGGAGATTTCGGTGCCGTACTGCCCCGCACCGAATTTCGGTCGCTGGTCAGCCTGTACCTTCGCATTCGGATAGAACACCGCCATCGATAGCGTGAAATCCTTGATCGAGTCATGACCGTAGGCGTAGTCCTGATTGATCAGATTGATAGTCTCTACTTTGGTGTTACGCGCCTTGAGGTAGCGGGCGGCCGCAATGTTATCCATCGCACTATGCGCGGCAGTACGAAATACATATTGGTAGCTAGCTTCTTCGAATATCCGTGGGGTGCCGCAGTCGTACAAGATCAGCAGCTTTTTCATTTCCTCGGCCACCGGCGCAACCGCGAGACAATCACCCGAACTAACGTAGCCGACGACCGCATCAACATTTTCCCGATCGAATAAATTGCGTAGTTCTTGTACCTGCTTGGTTGCCCCGCCGTTTTCATCGACAAACACCGGCACGATCGTCATGCCACCAAAGCCTGGCTTGTTGTAAGGCGCAGGCGCTTTACCTTGGTTAAATGCCTCTATCAATACCTTCGCACCATTCATTGCTGGTACGCCAAAGCTATCGGCGGCTTGCCCAGATAAAAAGCTGACGATACCGATTCTGAATTCCTGTGCAGCTGCGGGGCTGATCTGAGCAAGACTTAAGCAGCTGGCGACAGCCAGCAGGCGAGAGGTTCGCAAGGTAGCTTGAATGGTGCGGGTTAATTTCATTGTCTTGTCTTTAAAAGTATTGGCGAGCGTCACAAAACACCGCGCCGTCTATCGATTATCAGATCATCTATTTGGTGAAATTGCCGCGTCAACCGATATCGATGCTGCGTTGCCATAATTTTGAAAAACTGCACCTAAACGGTCGCCGAACATTCGCACTATCGAACGATTGTTAATGAATCGGCATGCATGACTACGGTCCGATTTCGTCGTGTAACGCAGCAAGACTGCGCTGCTCGGCGAGTTGGGCCGATTCTGCGTGATAGTGATCACCCGCCGGGCGCGCGAATGCATGGTCTGCATTCGGATAAACGTGTACCGCTATGCCTTCGTGTTTTGCGAGACCCTTGATAATTTTTTGTTGCGCCTCGGGCGGGCAGTACTGATCCAGTCCGGCGATGTGCACAACCAATCGGCACTCGATGTTTTCTGCCTCATCCAGCGCGTCTTCTATACCGACACCGTAGTAGGCAATCGCAACATCGGCATCAGTACGGCAAGCAGACAAATACGCTAGCTTACCCCCAAGGCAGAAACCCATGACGCCGACCTCGCCAGTACAACCGGGCCGCGCACGCAGTACATCAATCGTCGCTTGCAGATCATCGACACCCAGGTCCTGGTCGAAACCTTTGAAGAACTGGAACGCGCGCTGCCAATCTTCTGGCGTGTAGCCTAATTGCACACCGGGTTGCTGGCGCCAGAAGAGATCAGGCACCAAGACGATATAACCGGCCTCGGCATAATGATCGGCAATTTGCCGCAGGTTGGCGTTGACCCCGAAAATTTCCTGCGCGATCACCAGGCCGGGGCCAGCGCCAGACGCGGGTTGTGCCAGATATGCAGCGAACTCGCCGCTACCGTCACTCGCCTTCACCATGATCATCTGCCCCTCGGACGAAGCGGCACGTTGTGTGGTCATGTTTTCTCCCATCCCGGAATATTTCGTTTTGTCGGTACAAATTCAACAAGATTATCTTGCAGCGATGATAGCCTGAATGAGGCTTACTAAGGCCGATTTAGCTTCTGCGGTTACACTCGGGTCATGAATAAGCATGGTTCAACTTGGCTGGAAGTTGCACTAAATGGCCCTTGGTCACGCGAGCGGCAACCCGCCATTCCTATCGATGCTGACGAGATCGTCGAACAGGCAGTCGCCTGCGCCCATGAGGGCGCGGCAATCATTCATCTCCACCCCTACGATCCAGCGACGGGACGGCAGCGTGACGATGCCGAGATCTACGCGCCCATCATTGAGCGCATTCGAAGCAAAGTAGATGTCATCTGCTATGGCACGCTACCTTTTGCCGGCGATGTGGATGCGCAAAGAAGTTTGAATGCGGAGCAGCGGTATGCCGCAGTGGAGGCGCTGGCACGCGACGGTCTGCTTGAATGGACTGTGGTTGACCCGGGCTCGACCCATATCACCACGCTAGACGACATCGAGCGTGGTAAGCAAGGCTTCATCTACGCCAACCCGGAAGATCACGTACGCCGCGGACTTGCGCTGTGCCAGCAATATGGCTTGACGCCCTCTTACGCCATCTACGAACCCGGCTTCATGCGGCTTGGCGCTGCTTTGCACCGTGCGCTCGGCGATGTTCCAAAGCCGGTCTACCGTTTGATGTTTTCCGATCATTTCACCTTTGGCTTTCCACCGGAGCCATGGGCAGTGGAAGCGTATGCGCGTCTGCTCGCTGTCGAAGCACCGGATGCAGCGTGGATGGTGGCAGGTTTAGGTGTGCAGATCGATCCGCTGATTGAATACACCGTCGCGCACGGCGGTCATGTACGGGTCGGATTGGAAGACGCGCCACTCGGGCATACGATCAGCAATGTCGATCAGGTACGCGCAGCACGCGCGCGTATCGAGCGTAGCGGCGGACAACTGGCGAGCGCCACTGAGGTACGTCAGGCGATGGCAAGCAAAGCTAGCGGGTCAGGCATCGTGACAAATAGCCACCACCCGCGCTAACAGCAGCGCAGCTAGTCAGACTATGCCTCGGGAATACGCGTGATGTCTCCGCGCGGCTGCATGACGCTTAAGCAGACGGTGACGTACCGCTCACCATGTGCGCCAACTGAAACAGGTTCTGCGAGCGTGCGCCGCTTCGGCAAAAAGCCAGCAGAGGCCCGGGCGAGTTAGCAAGTAATGCGGCAAAGTCTCTGGCCTGTTGCTCGGTAATTTGCCCACTAATCACCGGCAAATACGCATAGTGCAAACCAGCGGCCTTGGCTGCAACTTCGATTTCTGCATTGCTAGGCTGCTCCGCCCCACCCTCGCCATCAGGACGGTTGTTCACCACTGTCTTGAAACCCATGGCCGCGATCTCTGCCAGATCTTGCGGCGCGATCTGCGGCGCAGTACCAAAACTTTCGGTGTGACGGGTGACGAATGCGGCCATGGTGATTCCCTTCTGGTTGGAATGATGTCGCTATGTGCTGGAGATACCCGAGCGGCGCTCGGCTCTGATTAAGCTCGCAACATTATATCGGCTTGTAAAATAAACTCGATGTATTCCAAGTGTCACCGGCCGCTATACTTTGGCTGACTTGGTGATGGAATCACCCGCCTTACCCTACCGATGAGTCTCGCATGCGCAAACTTCTGCCCTTGATCTTACTTCCGCTTTGCGTCACAGCTGCTGCAGAGTGGGTCAAAGTCGGCGATACCCGTCAACTCAAGTTTGATAAGTACATCGACCCCGACACTGTAAAACAAAGCGGGCCAATGGCGATCATGCGGCAGGTGTGGGAAATCGGGAATTTTCTGGAACCGGGAAACGACCGCGTCGCCTCGGTAAAAACCTTGGCAGAGTACAACTGCCAAACCCGGCAACTGCGTGTACTTCAGGAGGTTCGGTTTACCGAGCCTTGGGCCAAAGGCAAAGAAATAACGCCGGCCAATCTCAATCAAGCACCGAGCGACTGGAGCGCCATTGCACCGAATAGCGTCGGCGGTGCAATTATTGACATTGTTTGCCCCAGCGGTGAGGACGGTTGAGCCAAGACGCACGCTTAGCTCATCCGCTTCATGCCACCCGCGGCCGCTACGCAGACGGTCGCAGGCTACAACAGCCCCAAGAATTACTTCTTCGGTTCGAGCGCCAAAATCAATGTCGCCATCTGTTTGGCGTCAGCATCCGACACATGGGCCTGTGGCGGCATGATGTCTTCGCCCCAGACGCCGGTGCCACCTGCTTTGATTTTAGCCGCCAGTTTTGCGGTAGCAGACGCGTCACCCGCATATTTAGCAGCGACTTCTCTCAAGATCGGAC
>CAZLJL010000085.1:0-7014 GCA_964559785.1 uncultured Bifidobacterium sp. | reverse complement strand
TGTCGGCACTGTTGGCTGATTTGGGCATCAAGATTGAAATTGCCTCCTGGCGCAATATCATTCCCCATGTGTGGTCTTTGCATATTCGTGATGCACACTCACCGATGTGTTTCACCAATGGCAAGGGCGCGACTAAAGAAAGTGCGTTGGCGTCGGCATTGGGCGAGTATATCGAGCGGCTCAGTAATAACCATTTCTACGCCGGTGCTTATTGGGGCGAAGACATCGCTAACGCAGAGTTTGTTCATTACCCGAATGAACGTTGGTTCAAGCCAGGCTCCGGCGATGCGTTACCGGTTGAGATTCTTGACGACTATTGCCTGAAAATTTACAACCCCGATGGTGAATTACGTGGCTCACATTTGATAGATACCAACTCTGGCAATGTGGAACGCGGTATCTGTTCGCTGCCATACGTGCGTCATTCAGATGGTGAGGTAGTGTATTTCCCGTCGAATCTCATAGAAAACCTATTTGCCAGTAATGGCATGAGTGCTGGTAATACGTTGGCAGAAGCACAGGTGCAATGTCTGTCGGAGATTTTCGAGCGCGCGGTAAAGCGCGAAATTTTAGAAGGTGAGATTGCTTTGCCGGATGTGCCGCACGAGGTGTTGGCGAAATATCCCGACATACTCGCCGGTATCCAAGGACTGGAAGCGCAGGGTTTTCCGGTGTTGGTGAAAGATGCGTCGCTGGGTGGCGTCTATCCGGTGATGTGCGTCACCTTGATGAACCCACGCACTGGAGGTGTTTTTGCATCGTTCGGTGCGCACCCCAACTTCGAGGTAGCGCTCGGGCGCAGTCTTACTGAATTACTGCAGGGTCGCAGCTTTGAGGGGCTCAACGATTTACCCCGACCCACTTTCGAAAGTAATGCTGTCACTGAGCCCAATAATTTTGTTGAGCATTTCATCGATTCCAGCGGTATTGTGTCCTGGCGTTTCTTCAGCAGTAAAGCCAATTACGAGTTTGTTGAGTGGGATTTCTCCTGTAGCGGTGAAAACGCCAATGTTGAGGAGGCTGAAGGCTTGCTCCGTATTCTCAACGATATGGGAAAAGAGGTGTACACGGCGGTCGTTGACCAGTTGGGTGCCATCGCTTGCCGGATTTTGGTACCGGGATACTCTGAGGTGTATCCCGTTGAGGATTTAATCTGGGATAACACCAATCAGGCGCTACTATTTCGTGCCGACATCTTGAATTTGCATCGCTTGGACGACGCCAGCTTGGCAGCATTGCTTGAGCGTTTGAATAACAATGAGCTAGATGATTACGCTGATATTGCGACGCTGATCGGCATTGAATTTGACGAGAATACGGTGTGGGGTCAGTTGACCGTTCTCGAGTTGAAATTACTCATTCACCTCGCCTTGCAGCAATTTGAAGAGACGCTCGAGTTGGCAGAGGCCTTCCTCCAGTACAACGACAATACGGTCGAGCGCGGATTGTTTTATCAGGCCCTGAGTGCAGTTCTGGAGGTGATACTCGATGGGGAAATGGCGCTGGAAGATTACGCAGTGAACTTCCGTCGGATGTTTGGCAATGATCGGATGGATGCTGTCATGGGATCGGTGGAGGGTAGCGTACGCTTCTACGGATTAACGCCAACAAGTATGAAACTGGAGGGTCTGGAAAGGCATCATCGCCTGATCGATAGCTACAAAAAACTGCATAAGGCTCGGATGTATTGACCCAATAAAAATCTGCTCAGGTACTATCGAAAAAACTGAGGCGACATGAGTGTGACGCTGGAAGTGGAATTCAAGCGTTGGACCGTTTGACGCCTGGCCGACGCGGGCCCGTGGTTTCCATCTAAAGACGACCATGGGCGCGCTTCAAATGACCCTATAATGCGCTATATATCAACTTATCTTAAGGCTCCCAGCCCATGGACTGGAAACACGGTTATTTCGCTGAAAGTGGCTACACCTACGGATATTATCCTGAGACGATGCCAATGCGTTTGCGTTGGGCAGCGTTAATCCAAGGTCACACCGCCCCGCCGTCAAAATTCAGGTACCTCGATGCTGGCTGCGGGCAAGGTCTGAATCTAATTCTCGCAGCAGCAGCTCATCCCGACAGTGAATTTGTTGGTATTGATTTTCTACCCGAACACATAGCTCATGGCAAAGCGCTTGCCGAGACTTGCGGCCTCAAGAACGTCACTTTTATAGAAGGTGATTTTCTGGAGCTAGCCGAGGACCCGACGCTACACGGTAGTTTCGACTACGCGGTTTGCCATGGCATAAGTACATGGATTGCGCCAGAGGTGAAAAGTGCTTTGTTCACGTTGATTGGACGAGCCCTCAGGCCCGGTGGTGTTTTTTACAATAGTTACAATACATTTCCAGGATGGCTTGGTACAGTGCCCTTCCAGCACTTGGTATTACTGGAACAACGGGGCAAAACTGGCGAGAAAGCGCTTGATGCTGCGCGTGAGAGCTTCAAAGCGCTCGGTGAGTGTGCTCCAGGTATGTTCAACGCTTTGCCCGCACTCGAATCGCGCATCAAAGTACTTGAGCAACAAGACAGAGCCTACTTGGTTCAAGAGTACAACAATCATTACTGGCAACCAGTCTTTGTCAGCAAGATGATTGATGATTTGAAGTATGCGAAATTGACCTATTTGGGTACTGCCACCTTGCCGGAAGCCTATGACAACCTGTTCTCGAAAGAGGTCTTGCAGCTTCTAAACAAGCAGGGTGATCCAGTGGTCCGGGAGCAGTTGCGCGATTACGCGACTAATCAATCGTTTCGGCGCGATTTATATGCGAAGGGTCGGCTATCCGCTTGGCCAGGAAAGCTAGCTGAGCTGCTTGGTGATTTTTCCATTTCGCTGAATCCAGTCCAGTCGCGTCCAGAAAATGATCAACCCTATGTTGTCCATAGCGGAACCGGAGAGACCCGCGGCGATAGAAAGTTTTATGACTCGCTTATGGACCGAATCGCGAAGGATAGTGACGGCGTCAAAGTCGCCGATCTTATTCGGTTGCGAAAAAATCCCAATGAGGCCCCGAGTGTGCTTCAGGCAGTATCTATACTGTTACACGGTGGCTGGATAACGCCTTCTTCAAACTTGAGCGATGCAATGACAACGGCTGGAACATCGATTAATCGGCATCTTGCTGCTGCAGTTTGTGCGGGTGCGCCATACCGTTATTTATCTGTACCGCAGCTTGGTGGAGCACTTCCGATGCGGGATACCGATTGGATGATGCTGGACTGCCGATTTAGAGGGATAGACCCCAAGAATTGGCTGCCGGAAGTTGTGAAGATATTGAAGCGCCTCAACCGTGGTTTGATGAAAGGTGGCGAGCCAGTTGCAGACGAATCTGTCAGAGACGAAGTGCTCCGTGAATCAATCGAGGAATTCTCTAAGTCCAGATTGCCTGCGCTTTCACGCGCTGGCGCCATCTGAGCAGCCATCTTCCCGGGTTGACGCCTTTGATGAATTCGGCATCGGCCGTGGCTTTGGAAGAATAAGTATGGGGGCGCAGTGTCACCTGCGTACCCATTGGGTTGATCAATAATCTACCGCATAGCTTCTGCTAAGTAAACGATGCTATGCGCGCAATCTTGACTGCTTCGAAGTCGATATAAGTGGCATCGGCTACCATCACGACCTAAATAGTATTGGTCATGTTGGAGAGAGCGTTAGCACAGCACTGATAAGCGTTACAACCTGGTTCGTTGATACAGTTAGGATCAACCGCTTCAAGCGTCGGATTTACCATTGCGGTCTGGGACAAAAACCAAAAACAGCCGAATGACGTAAATCACAATGATGGTTCCCAGTAAATCTCCAACAAACATCACAACAAAGCTGGATGAAAAACTTTCGGTGATGCCTTCGCTTACATCCCACAGAGATTGCAACAAAGCATTCGTGGTGGCAAAAGCTACTGACAGAACTAACAGCAGTTTTGCACTAAGGTTTTTCAGATTGAATGACAGACCACTACGCAGCGCAACGTAGTAAGTGATCATCGGTGCGCCGGCAGAGATAAGCGGCTCGATGAAATGACCCATCGGACTCGACTCGCCCAGTTGCCAAGTCACAAGCAACGATCCCAGAAAGATCCCCACCGCGCCCTCGGCGCCTAGAAGCAATATGCTCAGCAGGCGCAAGCCAGCCGGCAAGAAGATCCAGTGTGCGCCACGATGATGTTCCAAGTAAGAGAATAAAACTTCATTGGCATGAAAACCAAGGAAATAAATAGTTGCGACAGCGAGTATCAGCATGTGGCTAGGAGACCATCGGTTCTGGATACCGGTTTAAGGCCAATTATTCGTTCTTGTTTTCATATTCTATCTGCTCGTTGTCTTTTGTGTCGAATGGCCAAGGTGCGTCTGAGCGCCGCGAACTGATCGCGGAAAAACAATATTATTAAAAAAGAAATTCTTGGTGCTTGGCTACTCTAGGTAATAGGCCTTATCTATACTTGCGCGAACTCTCAGGGGAATTTCATGCGCAGTGCAGCAAGCAGTGAAGGTACTGCCGTTCGGAATCTGGCCGGTGATATGTGGGGTGGCTTGGCCGCGATGTTGGTGGCGCTACCCTCAGCCATCGCATTCGGCGTCACCATCCTAGCCCCGCTGGGGCCTCAGTTTGGCGCACAGGGCGCCATTGCCGGTCTGATCGGGGTGACGATACTCGGTCTGTTAGCCGCGCTGCTGGGCGGTACGCGGCGCCTGATCTCTGCGCCGAGCGCGCCTGCGGCGGCGGTGATCTCTGCGCTCGCAATCGAGTTAGTTCATCAGGGCCGCGACCCTGCGTCGATTCTACTTATCCTATTTCTGGTTGCAGTCTGCAGCAGTCTTTTGCAGATCATGCTCGGTGCATTTGGTATCGGGCAGTTAATTCGTTATATGCCTTTCCCGGTTGTCAGCGGCTATTTAAGTGGTGTTGGTTTGATCATCATCGCCTCGCAGTTACCGAAGCTACTAGGCGCGCCAGCGGGCAATGACTGGTTCAACGCCCTGTTGCACCCGGCGGATTGGAGCGGTGCCAGTTTACTGATTGGCGCCACCACCATGGCAATGATGATCATTGCGACGCGCTTTCCGTCGCGCCGGGTGCCTGCGGTAATTCAAGGGCTGGCGGCAGGGGTGGTGATGTACTGGTTGCTTGCACTGACTGCTTACCCAGCGCTTGCCAGCCTCGACCAGAATAGCTTTGTCATCGGTCGATTTGATACCGGCTCCGGCGGTATCTGGGGCAGCATGCTCGCGGCATGGGATCGTTTTGGTTCGGCGCCGTTACCGCACTGGGAGCAAGTGATCGTGCCAGCGCTGACGCTGGCCGTATTGCTCTCGATAGATACGCTTAAAACCTGTCTCGTACTTGATGCCATGTCGGGCACGCGGCACGACTCAAACCGTGAACTGATCGGTCAAGGTCTGGGTAATCTGGCCTCGACACTGTTTGGTGGTACACCGGGTTCCGGCACGATGGGGGCATCGTTGATCAATCGTGCTAGCGGCGGCATGACAAAAATGTCCGGCGTGTTCGCTGGTCTGTGGGCCATGCTGGCGTTTTTGGTGCTGACACCTTTGTTGTGCTGGTTGCCGGTGCCCGCATTGGCGGGTCTGCTACTGGTCATTGGCTTTCGGATGATTGACTGGCATTTATTCCACTTGGCGCGATCGCGCGTCACGCTGCTGGATTTCTTGGTCATCATTACCGTTGTGGTGGTAGCCAAGATGGTGGGCTTGATTGCTGCCTCAGCACTCGGTGTGGTACTCGCGATTCTGATGTTCATCCGAGAACAGATTCACTCATCAACCATCCGGCACCAGAGCCGTGGTGACGTGATTTTCTCCAAGCGAGTTCGCTCGCGTAAAGAGCGCGAGGCATTGCGCGAACATGGTGCGAGTAATCTGATTGTCGAGTTACAGGGTAGCCTGTTCTTCGGCAATACCGATGCGCTGTACCGCAGGTTGGAACCCGATCTTGAAACAGCGCGTTATTTAATCTTGGATTTTCAGCGCGTGCAATCGATTGATATGACGGCCGCACACATGCTCGATCGTGTACGTGCCCAGTTGGCTGAACGTGGCGCGACTTTATTACTCTCGCGCTTACCGTTTACTTTGCCGACCGGCCGGAATTTGCGCGGCTACTTGAAGGAGCTGGGCGTCACCCATAGCGGTGAAGAGATTCGTATCTTTGATGATTTTACTGATGCGCTGGAGTGGGTCGAGGAAGAGACTCTGCGTACGCTTGGTGTGCATGTGGATGAGGGACATCCGCTGAAACTTGAAGAATTTGAGATATTCAGTGACATGCAGCCTAGTACCTTGGCAGCATTACAACGTTGCGTGCAAAAACGCTTTTATGCAGCGGGCGAAACGATTTTTATCGCGGGCACACCCGGTGATTCGCTGATGCTAATTGCCCATGGCTCGGTACGTATTGATTTATTGCTGGAAGATGCACGACGCATGCACATGGCGACGTTTGGCCGCGGTCAGTTTTTTGGTGAGATGTCTTTCCTTGACCATCATCCGCATTCGGCAGATGTATCGGCGGTGACGGATACGGAGCTAGTAATTTTGCCGCGGCCAGATTTTGACCGCTATGCCACCGAAGATCCGGTGATGGCTTCACATGTATTTGCTTCGCTCTCTATCGCGCTCGCGGACCGCTTACGTCACACCAATGAAGAACTGCGCGCGCTTGAGTCGGGCTAATGCCGCTTAAGGTCGATTAACGCCTCTTCTAGCCCCTTCGCATCTCTATCAACATGTCCATGGCAGGCTATTTGGCCAAATTCCCGATTCGTCATTTTGGCCGGTTATATTAGGGGAATGGCCGTCGGCAAGTGCGGGTCAGCGGCGACAAAATTGACTATTCGAGACCGCGTAACCAAGAGGGGAAAGCAAAATGAAAACAATCTTGTCCGTGTTGGCAGTGCTATTTGCATTTACCGTTAGCAGCGCCCAGGCCGCGACTGATCAGCAAAATAAAATGGCGACCTGTAACAAAGAGGCGACCGGCAAGAAAGGCGACGA
>CAZLJL010000084.1:0-7018 GCA_964559785.1 uncultured Bifidobacterium sp. | reverse complement strand
AAGATGATGAGGGAAGCATTCGTGGCTTTATTCTCGAAAAAGGCTGGAAAGGCCTGACCACGCCGAAGATACATGGCAAGGTCGGTCTGCGTGCTTCCACCACAGGTGAAATCGTGATGGATGGGGTGTTCGTACCAGAAGAAAACGCCTTCCCTGAAGTACGCGGTTTGAAGGGGCCATTTACTTGTTTGAATTCAGCGCGCTATGGCATCGCATGGGGCGCGATGGGCGCCGCCGAGTTTTGCTGGCATACCGCACGCCAGTACACGCTTGATCGCAAGCAGTTTGGCAGGCCCTTAGCTGCGACCCAGCTAGTACAAAAAAAGCTCGCGGATATGCAAACCGAGATCACGCTTGCACTGCAAGGCTGCTTGCGCTTGGGTCGTATGAAAGATGAGGGCACAGATGCGGTGGAGATTACTTCCATCATGAAGCGCAACTCCTGTGGCAAGGCACTTGATATTGCCCGCACGGCACGTGACATGCTAGGGGGTAACGGGATCAGCGATGAGTATGGTGTGATTCGGCATGTAGTCAACCTGGAGGTGGTGAACACCTACGAGGGAACGCATGATATCCACGCGCTGATTCTTGGCCGTGCGCAGACGGGGATTCAAGCGTTTTTCTAAGATTACCGGGGTATGTAGTCCGCCCCGCAAATCATCTCAGTGCCTCAGCCAGCATCGCCGCAATGCTCACTACATTGCTCTCGTGCGCAATGCAGTCTGTGCTCCAGATGTGCCGCACACCTGCCTCGCGAATCACTTGTAGCGCATCTTCTGCAAACAGCGCATGCGTCACTGCAACATCAACTGAACTGGCGCCGGCTGCGAGTGCTGCATGGGTAGCCTTGGCGAGGGTACGACCACTGCTCGCAACATCATCCAGGATAACGACACGCCGATCTTTCAAATCAACTGCAGGGAGTTGTACCTGCACATCCTTGTCGCCGCGACGAATTTTTTCGCAAGCCGCATGATCAAAGCCATGTTTTTTTGCGGCGCTGGCAATCCACTGCGCAGATTCACTGTCCGGGCCCAACAGAAATGCATCAGGGATTTTCTGTGCAATGTAGTCGCCCAGCAGTGGCGCACCACTCAGCGTGATGGCACGTTTGACGGGCGAGGCTTCTTCCAGCGTTGCTACACGGTGTAGATGAGGATCGATCGTTGCCAAGCTATCAAATACCTGCGCTAGAAAACGCCCAATAATTTTCTGACTGACGACCTCGCCCTCGTGAAACGCGATGTCTTGTCGCATGTAGGCCAGATAGGGTGCAATGAGCGTTAGGTCGCTCGCACCCAGTTGGCGCGCAGTCTGTGCGACGAACAGTAGCTCGATCAGTTTTTCATTGGGATTTACCAGCGAGCGGTAGACAATCACCTTGGCGGGAAGGGAGCTGGGTAGGCGTAGTTTCAGCTCGCCATCAGGAAAGCGATGCCGATCCACTGCGGCGCTGCCAAAGCCAGCAGTCTCCGCAAACCGGCATGCAGCCTCTGCCTCGTCCTCAAAATAAAGTACCAGCGTATCGCTCATTCAAAACTCCAGATAGGAATGCGGAATCTCGGTGTCATCCCCAATCGTGTAGCCACTGGCTTTTTCACACTGCTGCATCGCGAACAGCAGATCACTTGGGAATTCTGCATAGATGGTGTACAGCGTATCCCCACGTTTGACGCGGTCACCCAGCTTGTGCATCACATCGACGCCCGAATTCGGTACTTTAGGCGCGCCAGCCAGTCGAGCGATTTTAGCGATCTGCAGGTTATCGATACCCACTACCATGCCATCGCGCTCAGCGACGACTTCATGGCTTAGCTTGCCCAGCATGAAGTTATCGTGCTTGAAGCCCTTGGCGCCTTGTGCCTCGATGATGGCGTGCATACGCTGTAGTGCCCGACCCGACTCAAGAATATCGCGCGCGATGGAATAACCATCACCGCCCCGTACATCCGGATCGAACTCGATCATCCGACCCGCGAGATAGAGTGACTTGTGCCGTAAATCTTGTGGCGCGCGCGGATCATTCTCCAGCACACGCATCACATCGCGCGCCTCCAGCATAGGGCCGATACCTTGACCGATGGGTTGTCGGCCATCGGTAATCACGACTTCGAGTTTAAGGTGCATACGCGAGGCGACATACTCGAATAACTTACGCAGACGCTGAGCATCCGGCATCGTCTTGACCTTGGCCGACGGGCCGATAGGTATATCCAGGATCAAATGCGTGGAGCCGGCAGCAATTTTTTTGGAGAGAATGGATGCGATCATCTGCGTGGTTGAATCCAACGACAAAGGACGCTCAACCGAGATCATCACATCATCTGCCGGAGAAAGATCCGCGGTGCCGCCCCAAGCCAAACAAGCGCGATGTTCACGCACGATGCTCGCAATACGGTCTTGCGCTAAATTGACATTGGCCAGTACTTCCATCGTGTCAGCAGTACCAGCGGGCGAGGTGATCGCGCGCGACGATGTTTTTGGGCAGAGCAGTCCGTGCGCAGCAACAATCGGAACTACCAGCATCGATGTGCGGTTACCCGGTATGCCACCAATGCAGTGCTTGTCGACCACCATGTGCCCCTGCCATTCCAGCCGGCGGCCGCTGGCAACCATCGCATCGGTCAGAAAGTAAATCTCATCGCGGTCGAGTTCACCGTTGCTGGTAGCAATCAGGAAGGCGGTCAGTTCGATCTTGGAGTAGTGGCCACCTGAAATATCTCGCACGATCGCGTGATAGTCGTCTTTTTCCAGGCGTTCGCCATTGATTTTTCGGAACAAGGCACCGACCGACGCAGGTTTTTCTGCATGACGTACTCGGGTCAATGCACCTGCTTCAACCCCGAAACGCTTGAATGCGTCTTCGGACAAGCCGATCTCATCGGGTCCTATGATCGCGGGGTCATCCACCACGTTGAGCGTTGCCGTAATGCGCTGGTCGTTGGCGATGACTTCTACTTTGGACAGTGCCTGAAAGCCAGCGATTCGATACATCAGGCAGTCGCGGTTCAGGTAAACAACGTTTTCGAGATTGGTATCGATTGCGACGCGTTTGAGTTTGAGATTGAGCTGTTGTTCGTCCGGCGTGGACGCGCTCGCATCGTGCGCAGCAGGTCGTACATGCATGAGGTCACCATCCATCTTGTTATGGTTATTGGACCTAGTCTGCGCACGCGCAGACTAGGCTGGTTGACCCAATGATACCGCTGGCGGCTTGCGCCGCCTAAACCAGGATTACCAGCGCGGCCGGCCCCAGCCACCATGTTCGAAATGGCGCTGATGATGTTGGTGGTGGCGATGGCCATAGCCATGACCCGGACCGAATGCTGGGTCGCCGTAGTAGACACGGGCGGGTGGATACACCATCACGGGTGCTGGTGCGTAACCGAGTACCGGTGGCAGCGGCGCATACCCGACGACGGGTGGCGGCGCATGCACGACCAGTGGCGGTGCGTATCCACCGTAATGCACGGTCACCGCAGCGCGCGGCTGTGAGGCGATCATATTGCCGACGATTGCGCCCACGACAAGGCCAGTAACCACTTCGCCGCCGTGTGCAGAAGCGCTCCCAGCGGTCACGGTCAGCAGTGCCAGGGTAGCGATCTTGGTTTTCATGAGGGACTCCTTTGCCAACATTGGCAAAGTCGAGTATCGAACAACGGTAGCAGCACTGCCAGCGACAAATTGTGAGCAGCTGTAAACAGCTCGCAGTAGAAAGATTCTGCTAGAAGCGCAGCTGCTGCGGCCAGACGAAATCGCCGTGTTCCCAGCGACCTTCCAGTGGTGTGCGGCCATTGGAAAACTCCATACGGCCTGGCCCATGTGGGTTACCCTCGTGGAAATAACCTTGGTAGCGATCGCCATTGGCATGGACCATAACGCCTGAGCCCGTCATTTGGTCGTTATAGAACTCACCGTTGTATTGGCTACCATCGGCGTAGGTATAAATGCCGCGGCCTGTACGACGACCGTTCAGGAAGCGGCCGTCGTAGCGATCGCCATTCAAGTAGAACAGCGTGCCTTTGCCGGTTAAACGGTTGTTACGGAATTCGCCCACATATTTTTTGCCATCGGCGTACAGCACCGTCGCGCGGCCAACCACCTTGCCGTCCCGGAAAATCGCCACCAGCCGGTCGCCGTTCGGGTAGGTGTAGGTACCCGGTCCATCGCGGTCGAAGGTGCGATCAAAGGACCCTTGATAGCGACTGCCATCCCAGTAATACAGGCTTTCCCAGCCGATCGTGTTCCAGGTGAAGTCGTCAATGTTAGGGGCACGCCGGTTGGCGCAGCCGGACAGCGCGAGCACCAATGCGCACAGCAGTAGCAAGCGGAAATAGGGCAGCGTTTTCATAGTCGGGCGCCTGGTAGCAATTTGGAAATAGTCGGCGAGAATCATCCTCTGATGAATCGTCAGCAGCGCCGGCCACTTTAGCGCGCGTTTGCTATCAGGAAATTTTGACGTCAGTCAATTTCCCAAATGAAACGCTCAGCGATTGCTCAAAATGTTGCCGTACGGAATGCATAATTCAAATCATTGACATTCTTTCATGCATCCCAATGGCCTTGCCGAAATCCTCCCCGTACAGCGGGTCAATGCCTCCCGCGGCTCTGCTGTCCGATGCTGAAGCCAAGAAGCTTGATGAGGCGGTACACGAACAGATGTCGCGTGCCACCCTGGGGTTGTCCCCGATATCGTTAGCACTCGCCTGCATCGACTGGGCCATGCACCTTGCGGTATCGCCCGGTAAACAACTGCAACTGGCGCAGCGCGCCATGCAGCTGACGCTCGATGAACTGCAGCGGCCGTTACAGCCAGCGGACGACGTGGCTACCCCTCCATCGGAGGATGGGCGGTTTTCTGATCCGACTTGGTCGCAATGGCCATATTCAACATTGAAGGATAGCTTCAAGGCGGGCGATCGCTGGTGGCAAGAGGCGACCCAGGTCAACGGCATGTCAGCGCATCGCCAGCAAATGGTGAGCTTCTTCGCGCGGCAGTGGATGGATGCGATGTCGCCATCGAATTGGCCCCTGACTAATCCGCAAGTACTTACACAGAGTGTCGAGACGGTCGGTCAAAGTCTGCTGCAGGGAATGCAACTGTTCATGCGCGATTTTCAGCAGAGCGCATTACCCGCAAGTGCGAACCCGGATGGCCTGGCGCCGCTGCCCTATGTCGTCGGCAAGGACGTGGCCATTACACCGGGCAAAGTGGTGTACCGCAATCATTTGATGGAATTGATTCAGTACGAGCCGACGACCGACAAAGTTGCCACCGAGCCGGTATTGATTGTTCCATCGCCGATCATGAAGTTCTACATTCTTGATTTATCGCAGCAAAACTCGATGGTGCGCTATCTGGTGGCACAGGGTTTTACGGTATTCATGATCTCCTGGCGTAACCCGGACGGCAACGACCGTGATCTCGGTATGGAGGATTATTTGGTCGGTGCGGTGATGCAGGCCCTACGCCAAGCGAGTGCCATCGCTAACGCCCCCTCGATACATGCCATGGGCTACTGCTTGGGTGGTACCTTTCTGGCGATTGTGGCGGCACTCATGGGTGCCGAGGCGTTTGCCGGACAAGAAGCTAAACAACCTGAAGATGCGCAGCCACCGCTGCCGCAACTGGCGAGTGTGACGCTGCTGGCAGCGCAAACGGACTTTAGCGAATCCGGTGAATTAGGCATCTTCATCGATGATGATCAGTTGAAGACATTGCGTGAGCAAATCGCGCGCAAGGGTTATTTGTCCGGACGACAGATGGCCGGTACCTTTCAGTTTCTGCACTCGAAGGATTTGGTCTGGTCGCGCAGCACGCAGCGGTATTTGATGGGTGTAGACGATACCGGCAGCGACCTAATGAGCTGGAATAGCGATACAACGCGTCTGCCACAGCGTATGCATTCCGAATATCTGGATACGCTGTTTCTGCGTGATGATTTGACCGAGGGTCATTACAAAGTGGGTGATATCCCTATCGCGCTCAAGAATCTGAAAATGCCGCTGATGGTCGTGGGTACGGTGCGCGATCATGTCTCGCCATGGCGCTCGGTATACAAGATTCATCTCTATACCGATACGGATACCACCTTCATCTTGGCGGCAGGGGGTCATAACGCCGGGATTATTTCTGAGCCAGGCCATCCTAGACGCAGCTATCAGATGGATCATGTCAGCGCCGGTGCCGACTGGATAGATGCCGATGAGTGGATCAGTAAAGCACCGCGCCATGACGGCTCTTGGTGGGATGCCTGGAGCCAATGGCTGCATGAGCAGTCAACATCGACAGTAGCCGCGCGAGCGATAGATCAACAGCGCATTGTTGCTGATGCTCCAGGCGAATATGTAATGGTGCGCTATGCAGATTGATGATCAGGTAATGAATCAGCCAGCATCACTGTACAGCTTGCGCGGCAAGAAGGGCCTGGTGCTTGGTATCGCCAATCAGCAAAGTATTGCGTGGGGATGTGCGCGACTAGCGCGGCAACTCGGTGCTGACGTAGTAGCTAGCTGTCTCAACGACAAGGCACGGAAGTTCGTTGAGCCACTCACCGAGCCGATGGGTATCGATTTGGTGAACTGCAACGTGGAAGATGAGGGTGCACTGGCGTCCTTGGTTAGTCATGCGACTGACAAGTTTGGCCATATTGATTTCGTGATTCATTCAATTGCTTGGGCACCACTGGAAGATTTACATGGCCGTGTGGTCGATAGCTCCTCGAGTGGCTTTGCGCGTGCGATGGAAGTGTCATGCCACTCCTTCGCGACGCTCGCAAAACTAGCAGCGCCGCAGATGCATTCCGGTGGCAGCATGATCAGCATGACCTATCTCGGTGCCGATGAAGCCGTACCGCACTATGGTTTGATGGGGCCGGTCAAAGCCGCGCTGGAGTCTTTGGTGCGCTATATGGCCCTTGAATTGGGGCCGCAAAAGATTCGTGTACACGCTGTTTCACCTGGACCAATTCCGACGCGCGCTGCATCAGGTATTGAATCTTTCGATGCCCTGATG
>CAZLJL010000083.1:0-7085 GCA_964559785.1 uncultured Bifidobacterium sp. | reverse complement strand
GACAGTTGGAACGACTTGAATAATCCTCAGCCCACGACACATCAATCCATCGGCCGGGGTCTTTCGCACGTGAGCGGCGCGCAAGCTCGCAATCGCTGGTATGTACGACGAGCATCTGGTCACGGCGTAGATTACCGGCTAGTAGGTCGCCCGGGATTGGCGAGCAGCAGTGTGCAAATTGCACCGAGGAGGAGGGCTCTTTGCCACTGATCGTGACCGGCTTGATTTTCTGTTCGGGTACGGCGCCCGTCTGCGTGACAGAATCGGCGACGGGTGTTTCCATTAGCCCTTGAATGTGACGCGCCACCAGCGTCGCTAGTCGGCGGCCGGTACCAATGTCGGCATTAATATCAGCCATGGATTTAGCACCGGTATCACCCACCAGCTTGTCGCAGACTGCCGGTGGCACACTACCGGGTAGTTCCAGCGAGATCAGGGCCTGCTCCAGCAGCAACTCGCCCACTTCAATCGCCTGCTCACGATTCATGGAGCGCAAGTGATGCCGGATTGCTGAACGCGCGCGGCCGGTACGTACAAAGGACAACCAGTTCGGTGTGGGCTGCGCGTCGTCGGAGACATCAATCGCGACAATATCGCCATTGTGCAGTTCAGTTTTTAGCGGCGCAGGTTCGTGGTTGATCTTCGCCGACACTGCGTGGTCGCCAATGTCGGTGTGAATCGTGTACGCAAAATCCAGCGCAGTCGCACCGCGTGGCAGCGCGATGATGGTCGATTTCGGTGTAAACACATAGACCGAATCCGGGAACAGATCCACTTTGACATGCTCTAGAAACTCGGACGGATCCCCCGTCTGGTGCTGAATATCGAGCAGTGACTGTAGCCAAGCATGGGTGCGCTGCTGCAGATCGGTCAGCGTTGCATCCTGATTTTTGTACAACCAATGCGCCGCCACACCCGATTCGGCGACATGGTTCATCTCAGCGGTACGAATCTGGAACTCGACTGGCGTACCGTAGGGGCCGATCAGCGTGGTGTGTAGCGACTGGTAGCCATTCATTTTGGGGATGGCGATATAGTCTTTGAACTTGCCCGGCATCGGTTTGAAGAGCGCATGCAGCACGCCCAGCGCGACATAACACTGCTCGAAACTGTCGACCACTACGCGGAAACCGTAGACGTCCAGCACCTGAGAAAAACTCAAGTGCTTGTTGCGCATCTTGCGATAGATACCGTACAGCGTTTTCTCGCGGCCAGCGATCGAAGCTTCAATGCCTGCCTTTGCAAGGGAGGATTTGACGGATTCGAGAATTTTCCCAACCAACTCGCGCCGGTTACCGCGTGCTGCGCGAATCGCTTTGGCGATGGTTCGTTGGCGCAGCGGGTAGAGATATGAAAAAGCCAGATCCTGCAGCTCACGGTACAGATTGTTCAGCCCCAGACGGTGGGCGATCGGTACATAGACGTCCATCGTCTCACGCGCAATACGGCGGCGCTTGTCGGTACTCATCGCGCTGAGCGTACGCATGTTGTGCAGGCGATCTGCCAGTTTCACGAGGATCACGCGGACATCACGCGCCATCGCCAGCAGCATCTTGCGGAAATTCTCTGCCTGATGCTCGGCCTGACTTTGAAACTCCAGCTTGTCGAGTTTAGAGAGGCCATCGACCAGCGAGGCCACTGGCGCACCAAAGCGCTCGATCAGTTCGTCTTTCAGGACATCCTGATCTTCCATGACGTCATGCAACAACGCGGCCATGATCGCTTGCGCATCGAGTTTCCACTCGGCGCAGATTTCAGCCACGGCAATCGGATGCGAGATGTAAGGGTCACCAGAGCGCCGAACTTGACCGAGATGCATCTCGTCAGCGAAGCGGTAGGCATCCTTGATGGTTTTGAGCTCGGCCGCGGACAGGTACTCGGCTAAACGGTTGTTCAGCTGCGTCACAGAGGCAACACGCACCATCACGGGTGCGTTGGTCTCGGTCGCGGGTATTACATCAGCGGGCGCGGCGGTGGGAGCCTTGCGAGAAGGCGAAGCGCTCGGGTCAATGGCGGTCGGAGGCATTACTGTTCCGGCCCGAATCGGGTTCGCCGTTTTAGGTAGGGACTTTCTTCAGCATCTCGATGCCAACGTGACCTGCGGCGATTTCGCGCAGCGCAGTGACCGTGGCCTTGTCATCGCTATCTACCTTCGGCGTGTGGCCTTGAGCCAGCATACGCGCACGGTAAGTAGCAGCGAGACAGAGCTGAAACCGGTTGGGGATTCTTTTCAGGCAGTCTTCAACGGTGATACGTGCCATGGGTTCTCCGGTAGTGAAACGAGCTATTTAGGTTTGGATGCCGAATCCGGCAAAGAGATCGCCGAATCTTGCGGCTTGCTGCCTGAAACGGCAGCGACTTGCGCGTGCGATACCGACTAGCTGGGACAGCGCGATATCAAAATTTTCATTGATAATAACATAGTCGAATTCAGTCGCATGGACGATCTCTCCGGCGGCATTTTGCACTCGGCGCGCGATCACCTCGTCGCTGTCTTGGGCCCGTTGTTTTAGCCGCTGCTCAAGGGCTCCGATGGATGGCGGCAGAATGAAGATTCCCACCGCATCTGGAAACTGCCGCCGCACTTGTTGCGCGCCTTGCCAATCAATTTCCAGCAGCACATCACGGCCCGCTAAGGTGTGTTCCTCGATCAGTCGCTTTGATGTGCCGTAGAAATTACCATGCACCTGTGCAGACTCAAGGAACTCAGCTTTCGCCTGTCGTTCGAGGAATTCTGCCTCGCTAATGAAAAAATACTCTCGGCCATGCTGCTCGCCCGGACGCGGCGCGCGGGTGGTAAACGAGACCGACAGCACAATATCGGTCTCCTGCGCGAGCAGCGCATTCACCAGCGATGATTTACCGGCACCGGAAGGAGCCGCCACAATCAATACACTGCCGGCATTAGCGTGGGAAGCGCTCATCTGTGTCATTCGAGGTTTTGAACCTGCTCGCGCATTTGCTCGATCAGCAACTTCATCTGCATCGACGCATCCGATAAGGCCTTGACGGCTGCTTTCGAGCCCAGCGTGTTCGCTTCGCGGTTGAGTTCTTGCATCATGAAGTCCAGACGCTTGCCAACCTGGCCGCCTTTTTTGAGAATCTCGCGGGTCTCAGTGAGGTGCCCGGACAAACGGGTCAATTCTTCGGCCACATCGACACGAATACCGTACAGCGTGACCTCTTGCCGGATACGCTCATGCATTTCTTCGCTGGATACCGCAGGTTTGGCATCACCAGTCGCCAGCCCCATGGCTTCCTGCAAACGATCAATCGCCTTCTGCCTGAACTGTTCGACCGCCGCTGGTACCAGCGGCGTGATACGCGCAACAATGGCTTCAATTTCGTCGATACGCGATAGCAGCATGGTCATCAGCGCTGCACCTTCACGCTGCCGCGATTCTATAAATGCCTCCAACGCGACTTTCAGCGTTGCTTGCACATCGCCTTGCAAGCTATCTTGGGATAGCTCGGCCTCATGCAACACGCCGGGCCAGCGCAATAACTCATTCACCGATAGCGGGCGTGCTTCCGGGAAGCGTGTCAGCACTGATTGCTGCGCGGACTGTAGTGCGGACAACAGCTCATCATTGGCCGCCAAGCTTGCGGTGCGCTCCTTGCGTCCGAAGGAAAGCCTGCATTCCACCTTGCCGCGTGACACGCGCGCAGAGATGGCTTCGCGCAGCATCGGTTCGAGCATGCGCAAATCGTCGTTTATTCGGAATTGCAGGTCCAGGAAGCGTGAATTCACGCTCCTGATCTCCAGCGTGATGCTGCCTGCGTCGCTATCTCGGTTACTGACCGCGTAACCGGTCATACTGCTGATTGTCAAATCCCACCCCTGTCTTTACAAAAAGGCAATTCATCCACACAATCGCGCCCCTGGGAATAGCGCACAGCAAGAAAATCGGATGGCCGCTCAACATAACGCAGCTCTGCCCGAGGGTTTGGAACTCGGCGGATACCGGATTGTAAAGAAGATTGCTGTGGGTGGCTTCAGCATTGTGTATCACGCCACCGACGAAAACGGCCAGGATGTCGCGGTGAAAGAGTATTTACCCGCTGCGCTGGCAAAACGCAGCCATGGTCAGCTCGCACCGGTGGTGGCGCCTGAGCATGCCGAGTTGTTTCGGCTTGGCATGAAATTCTTCTTCGACGAAGGCCGTGCGCTCGCGGCCATTACGCATCCGAACGTAGTGCGCGTGCTGAATTTTTTCAGGGCGCATGACACCGTCTACATGGTCATGGGCTATGAGCAAGGTCGCTCGCTACATGAGCATATTGCGCGGCGTAAGCAGAAGGGCGTCAAGCCATTGGTCTCGGAGCGATCGATCCGAATTGCCTTCGCCCAAATCATGGATGCCTTGCGCGAGGTGCATACCCACAAGCTACTGCATCTCGATCTGAAACCGGCCAATATTTATCTGCGAAGCGATGGCACCCCGATCTTGCTGGATTTCGGTGCAGCACGACAAACCTTGCATGCTGATCTATCCAACTTGCATCCCATGTACACCCCGGGCTTTGCTGCGCCAGAGCTGCATGCCAAACGCGAGCTAGGGCCCTGGACCGATATCTATAGCATCGGAGCGTCGATTTTTTGCTGCATGCTCGGCACACCGCCGCAGTCATCGATTGAGCGCAAGCGCGACGACCATATGGAAACCTATTTTCGCGAACTTGAGCGCTTGTATTCGAAAGAGCTAATTGCTCTGGTGCGCTGGAGTCTTGCGCTTGACCCCTTACAGCGCCCACAAAGTGTTTATGCGCTGCAGAAAATGATGCGACCCGTAGAGCAACCCAACGAGCCATCTGTAGATGCCACTAGCCCACCCAGCTTGCTCTCACGGTTTCGTCGTGTAATTCGTTAACCATGCGCTTCGCTATCTATCAAGACAGCCATATCGGCGGTCGTGCCAGCAATCAGGATCGTATGGGCTACTGCTTCACACGTGAAGCCTTGCTGATGCTACTGGCCGATGGCATGGGTGGCCATCAAAATGGTGAAATCGCGGCGGCACTCACACTGCAAACTATGGGCGCACTTTTTCGTGAGCGTGCGACGCCGGATATCAGCGATCCCTCTGTCATGCTGGATGAGTTGATCTATGCCGCGCACCAGTCGCTATTAGCGTATCGGGCCACGCACCGCTTACCAGACACACCCCGTACCACCATCGTGGCCTGCCTCGTGCAACATGGCCAGGCCTGGTGGGCGCACTGTGGGGATTCACGGCTGTACTGGCTGCGTGGCGGTCGCATACTCTCGCGCACCGTAGATCACTCCCATATCGAGCGACTGGTCGCACTCGGTCGCGTGTCGCCCCATGAACGCGCTAACCATCCCGAGCGTAACAAGCTCTACAACTGCGTGGGCGCGCCGACACTGCCGCAGATCGACAAGGCGCCCCCGGCACGGCTGCAATCCGGCGACCAGCTGCTGCTGTGCTCGGACGGCTTGTGGTCGTCCATCCGAGAGCATGAGCTGGCCTACCGATTATCTGTGGCCCCGCTCGAGCAATCGGTACCCGAGCTGGTGCGGCAGGCGGCGCATGCGGGTGGCAAAACCGGCGATAATGTCACCGCACTAGCTGTGACCTGGCTGGATGATCTTCACGATCCCGGCGAAAGCTCTCTGATGACCGATGCGCTGCCGAACGATCGCGTGATTACGAGTATTCATCCATCGGGTAGCTAGCCTAATTTTCAGCATTCTCGAGGAACCCGTGGCAAACACTCACATAACGCGCCCCAGCGGGCGTGACGCGCACGCCTTGCGCGAGGTAAGCATCACCCGGCACTACACCCGCCATGCCGAAGGCTCGGTGCTGGTGGCGTTTGGCGATACACGCGTGCTATGCACCGCCAGTATTGACGATAAAGTGCCGCCGTTTTTGCGCGGGCAGGGCAAAGGGTGGCTAACGGCGGAGTACGGCATGCTGCCACGCTCAACGCACACGCGTATGGATCGCGAGGCAGCCAAAGGTAAACAGTCCGGGCGCACGCAAGAGATACAGCGCTTGATCGGCCGCTCACTACGCGCTGCGTTCGACCTGGAAGCGTTTGGCGAACGCACCCTGCAACTAGACTGCGATGTGATCCAAGCCGATGGCGGTACCCGCACTGCCGCCATCACCGGCGCCATGGTTGCCGCCTACGATGCGTTTACCACCTTGGTGCAACGAGATGCGATTACGGCGATTCCGCTCAAGCATTTTGTGGCGGCGATATCCGTCGGCGTGTATCAAGGTGTGCCCGTGCTGGATCTTGACTACATCGAAGACTCTGGCTGTGACACCGACATGAACGTGGTGATGAACGACGCCGGACACTACATCGAGCTTCAGGGCACTGCCGAGGGTGACGCATTCGACCGTGCCACCATGAGTCGGCTGATGGATTTGGCCGAGTCAGGCATACAAACGCTGATCGCGCGGCAGAAGACAGCACTCGGGCTGGCATGACGCAATCGCTGGTGCTCGCATCGAATAATGCTGGCAAGCTAGCCGAGTTTGCGCAGCTACTGGCGCCGCTCGGCTTTGCAATAAAGTCGCAGCGCGAACTCGATATCCCTGAGGCAGAAGAGCCCTTCGGTACCTTTGTCGAGAACGCGCTTGCTAAGGCGCGTCATGCAGCACAGTTATCAGGTCTTCCCGCACTTGCGGATGATTCCGGCATCTGCGTACCCGCATTGGGTGGCGCGCCCGGTGTGCAATCTGCACGCTATGCAGGCGAGCCGCGCTCAGACGCGGCCAACAACGCCAAACTAGTCCACGACATCGCAGCCCACGACGACAAATCAGCCTACTACTACTGTGTTTTGGTGATGGTGCGGCATGCGGAAGACCCACAGCCCATCATTGCCGACGGTGTATGGCATGGCCAATTAATCGAGCAGCCGCGCGGGCAGGGTGGTTTTGGCTATGACCCGTATTTCTTTTTACCCAGCCTTGGTAAAACTGCCGCAGAATTATCTGCAGAAGAAAAAAACAATCTCTCGCATCGTGGTCAAGCGCTACGCGCCTTGATTAACAAGCTCTCATGATCCCGATTCATACCGAGGCATTGCAGAGCGTGCCGCGCCG
>CAZLJL010000082.1:0-7130 GCA_964559785.1 uncultured Bifidobacterium sp. | reverse complement strand
AGGGTGGCGCGACCTTGTTCTTCACGACCTTGACCTTGGTCTCGTTGCCGATCACCTCATCAGCAGACTTGATGGAGCCCGTGCGGCGGATATCCATACGCACCGACGCATAGAACTTGAGCGCATTACCGCCGGTGGTGGTCTCGGGACTGCCGAACATGACACCGATTTTCATCCGGATCTGGTTGATGAAGATCACCATGGTGTTGGTGCGGCTGATGGAACCGGTCAGCTTGCGCAGCGCTTGCGACATGAGACGCGCCTGCAAACCCGGCAGCGAGTCACCCATGTCGCCCTCGATCTCGGCGCGTGGCGTCAGTGCCGCGACAGAGTCGATCACCACCAGATCAACCGCTCCCGAACGCACCAAGGCATCGGTGATCTCCAGCGCCTGTTCACCCGTATCGGGCTGGGAAATCAACAAGTCTTCAAGGTTGACGCCCAGCTTTTGCGCATACACCGTGTCCAGCGCGTGTTCGGCGTCGATGAAGGCGCAGGTGCCGCCCAGCTTTTGCATCTCGGCGATGACTTGCAGGGTCATGGTGGTTTTACCGGATGACTCCGGGCCATAAATCTCGATCACCCGACCGCGCGGCAGACCGCCGACGCCGAGCGCCACATCCAAACCCAAGGAACCCGTGGATACCACCTGCACTTCTTCGGCAACCGCGCCATCCATGCGCATCACCGAGCCCTTGCCGAACTGCTTTTCGATCTGGGCCAGTGCCGCGCCTAGTGCCTTGGCCTTCTCAGTGTTCGCTAATTTCTTGTCATCCATGCTTGTTCTCTCAGTGCGGTGGAAACTGGACAGTACTGTATAAAACTCCAGTAGAAAGTGCAAGCAGATTTTTCCCGGGCTTGCCGAATTGGCAATCTCGCCCTCATCGCAGCAGGATGCTTGGTTGCTGGCAACTTACAAACCCAATAGACTGAACCACGCCGGTGACTGATTCGGCGCCCTCATTCCCACCTGACCGCTGCTATGCGTATCCTGCTTGCCGAAGATGACAGTGTGCTCGCCGATGGCCTGACGCGTTCGTTGCGACAGTCCGGCTATGTCACCGATTGCGTGAATAACGGTGAGGCAGCCGACAGTGTGCTGTCGACCCAGGACTTTGACCTGCTGATCCTCGATCTTGATCTGCCGAAGATGCCCGGTCTGGAAGTGCTGCGACGATTGCGCGCGCGCGAGTCCCTCCTGCCGGTGCTGATCCTGACCGCCAATGATTCGATCGAACAGCGCGTCAAAGGGCTTGATCTCGGTGCCGATGACTACATGGCCAAGCCATTTGCGTTGTCTGAGCTGGAGGCGCGCGTCAGGGCGTTAACACGTCGTGGCGTCGGTGGTGGCCCAACGGTGATTCGACACGGACCGCTGTCATTTGATCAGGTGGGTCGAATCGCTTATCTCAATGATCAGATGATCGATTTGTCAGCACGAGAACTCGGCTTGCTGGAAGTTTTGCTGAAGCGGAGCGGGCGCTTGGTCTCGAAAGAACAGCTGGTTGATCACTTGTGCGAATGGGGTGAAGAAGTCAGCAATAACGCAATCGAGGTCTACGTACATCGACTGCGCAAGAAAATAGAAATCGATGGCGTGCGTATCGCTACCGTACGTGGGCTCGGCTACTGCCTCGAAAAATTCAACGCTGGATCGGCCACGGCCAACGACGCCAGCCACGCCTGAGTCCTATCGTGCAAGTCGATCAGGCGAATCAGCCGCTCGCCAACGCTGCCAAGCCCCCCTCGGAGAAGGCCAGCTCGCGCTCGCTGTTCGGTGACATTCTCGACTGGTTGCTGATGCCGCTGCTGTTGCTGTGGCCACTGTCGATCGGAGTCACCTATCTGGCGGCGAAGTCCATTGCCAACGAGCCGTTTGATCGCTCCCTGGAAGATCGCGTCACCGTACTGGCGCAGCAGGTCAAGGAGATGAATGGTGAGTTGAGCGCTCAACTGCCGTTCGCAGCGCGTGACATGCTGCGCGCTGATGATGTCGACAATGTGTACTTTCAGGTCAGCGGTCCGAAGCGCGAACTAGTCGCAGGCGACAGCGATCTTCCGCTGCCGGAAGACGAAGATGCGCCAGTGCCGTGGGCGGTGATGATGCGTGACGCACACATGCGGAACGCGGAAGTACGCATCGCTTATACCTATGTCAATCTGCAACCGAACGGACGCGCATCGAAAGCATCCGGCCAGCCGCGCTACGCGCTGGTACAGGTGGCCGAGACAACTGAGAAACGACGCCTGTTGGCCAACCAGATTATCAAGGGCGTGATCTTGCCCGAGTTCATCATCTTGCCGATTGCGATTGTCTTGTTGTGGTTCGCGCTGTCGCGCGGTCTATCGCCGCTCACCACGCTGCAGGAAAACATTCGCGCGCGACGCCCGGATGATTTGTCACCGATTGACTCGCGCGGTGTGCCAGAAGAAATCTCGCCCCTGGTACGCTCCTTGAATGAGATGCTGGCACGTCTGGCACAGAGTATCCAATCACAAAAGCGCTTCATCGCCGATGCTGCGCATCAGATGAAGACACCGCTAGCCGGTATGCGTATGCAGTCCGAGCTCGCACTTCGACAGGACGCACGGGCCGAGATTCAGCGCTCATTGGAGCAACTTGCAAAAAGCTCGGCATCTGCCACCCGGCTGGTCAATCAGCTGCTGGCATTAGCTCGGGCAGAAAATGATTCGCCACAATCCACCCCCCTGCTGCTACTTGAATTAAATGGACTGGCTCGCAGCACCGTACAAGATTGGTTCATGGTTGCGCAGACACGTGAAATTGATCTTGGCTTCGAGGCTGATGACACCCGACTCTTGGTAGCGGGTAACGCCACCATGCTGCGAGAGCTGCTGAATAATTTGATCGACAATGCACTGCGCTACACCCAACAGCAAGGAAGGGTCACCGTGCGCGTACGGCAAGATCAGGAGCGTGCGCTTGCCATTATTGAAGTCGAAGATAACGGCCCTGGTATCGCAGCGACCGAGCGAGAATTAGTGTTCGATCGCTTCTATCGAATTCTTGGCAGCGAGACTGAGGGCAGCGGTCTGGGTCTGGCGATCGTGCGCGAAATCGCGCAGCGGCATGATGCCGAGGTCGATATCTTCAGTAACCCACGAAGTCTTGATCCCCGCTTTCCGGGATGCATGTTCCGCATCAGCTTCAAACTGCTCCACGAGTCCGATAAGACGCGCACAGTATGAATCCATCCCATGAAAGGCATTGGCGGCGTGCGCGTGCGCTCACGCTGAGTCTGCTCGCGGTTTGGCTACTGACTACCATCAGCGTCGTAGTGTTTGCGCGCCAATTAGCCACCGTCTCATTGTGGGGTTGGCCACTGCATTACTACTTTGCCTCGCAGGGTGCGACCTTGGTGTATCTCGCGATCGTTGGTGTTTACGCGTGGATCATGCAACGATTGGATGCGATTGCCCAGAGTGAAAGCGGCGATGCGTGATGAACGCTGATCCACTACCTCGCCAGCTAACGCGCTACTTCTGGCTGTATACGGTCGGCTTTGGTGCTTTGCTGGTATCGCTCGCGATTCTGGAGCATGAGGGATTTCCACGCTTCTGGCTTGGCTATCTTTTCTTGTTCACGACGATCGTGGTGTACGCCGGGATTGGTGTCTTCAGCCGGACCACGGATGTCGATGAATACTATGTCGCCGGGCGCCGAATTCCTCCGGTGTTCAATGGCATGGCCACGGCCGCCGACTGGATTTCAACTGCCAGCTTCATTGGACTCGCCGGTGGCTTGTATCTGCATGGCTTCGACGGTCTGGCTTATATCCTTGGCTGGACCGGAGGCTTCTGCCTGATTGCCCTATTGATCGCGCCCTACTTGCGCCGACTGGGTCAATACACGGTACCGGACTACCTTGCAGCCCGCTATGCCGGTGTGGGTGGCTCTGGCGCTGTGCGCACCATTGCTGTCATCGCCACGCTGATTATTTCATTCACCTATGTCGTGGCGCAGATCTATGGCGTGGGACTGATTACGTCGCGCTTCACAGGTATTGATTTTTCAGTCGGAATTTTTCTTGGCCTTGCCAGTATTCTGGTGTGCTCTTTCCTGGGTGGTATGCGTGCCATCACATGGACGCAGATTGCGCAGTACGTGATCATCATTGTTGCTTTCATGATCCCGGTGTCCTGGCTGGCACTGAAGCAAACAGGTATTCCGCTGCCCCAAATTGCCTACGGCCCAGCGCTGGAGCGTCTAGCGAAACAAGAGCAATCTTTGATCGAGAAAGACAGCGAGCAGCAGGTACGTGATTTGTACCTGAAACAAGCGCAAGCTCTGGAAGCAAAGATCGCAGCATTACCGCGTTCATGGGATGCGGGCCGTGCCGAGGCACGTCGTAAACTTCAGGATCTGCAAACCAGTAACGCCTCACTGATTGACATTAAAGCCGCTAATCGGGCGCTGAGTGATTACCCTAAAAGTCCGGAGGCAGCGCGTCGGCTATGGGAACGGCAGCGTGAGGATGCGATCGCGCGCGCACAACCACTACGGCCGCACACACAAGCATTCGCGAGTAGCAGTCAGGCAGCATCCGATGTACAGCGCAATAACTTTCTTGCACTGGTGTTTTGCCTGATGCTGGGCACGGCCGCTTTACCGCATGTGCTGGTACGTTCATGTACTACCCGCTCCGTGCCACAAGCACGCGTCTCGGTGTTTTGGGCGCTGGCGTTTATCCTGCTGTTGTACACCGCGCTGCCTGCGCTTGCGGTCCTGGTCAAATATGAAATCACCACCACACTGGTCGGTAGTGATTACTCGAGTCTGCCCTCATGGGTCAGCTATTGGGCCGGTATCGACCGCGATAAACCGATGATCAGCATCACCGACATTAACGCCGATGGCCTGGTGCAATTCGGTGAAATCGTGATCGATGGCGACATGATTGTCCTGGCGACACCGGAAATCGCGGGCCTGCCGTATGTCATGTCTGCGCTAATTGCGGCGGGCGCGTTGGCAGCTGCCTTATCGACCGCCGATGGCTTGCTACTGACGATTGCCAGCGCGCTATCGCATGACACCTACTTCAAGATGATCAACCCGCGCGCCTCTGCACAGCGGCGAGTGACGGCATCCAAACTCCTGCTGCTGGTCGTTGCGCTACTCGCCGCCTATGTGGCCTCGTTTCGATCCGGGGACATCCTATCGATGGTGAGTGGTGCGTTCTCACTGGCGGCATCAACCCTGTTTCCTGCACTAGTTTTGGGCATTTTTTGGAAACGTGCGAACCAACAAGGCGCAATTGCGGGCATGTTGACGGGATTTTTTGTCTGCGTGATCTATTTGGTGCAAACCAGCCCTGCTTTAGGCGGCAGCGCAGCCAACCAGTGGTTCCACATCGCGTCCGTGTCGGCTGGCGTGTTTGGCGTCCCGGCTGGCTTTCTCACCATGATAATCGTCACCCTATTAACGCCACCACCGAGCGAGCGTCAGTTGGCGCTGGTCGATCAGTTGCGCGCACCCTGAGCCGCGATTCACTGGCACATTTCTTGATAGTAAAACCCGATCACACACGATCAGGGTGCGGCAGGAATGGCCGAGTTTTTCAACGAGATGTTTGATGAGGGCGGGGTAAACACTCGTCCGCACTACCGGGGCTTCGACGACTGGCTATCGGAACAGCCTGCCGACATCGTCGCGCGCAAGCGTGTCGAGGCAGATCTGATGTTCCGTCGGGTCGGTATTACCTTCGCGGTTTACGGTAGCGAAGCCGGTACCGAGCGGCTGATACCTTTCGATATCATCCCGCGCATTATCCCTGCCGCCGAATGGGCAACGCTGCAACAAGGTCTGCGGCAACGCGTGCAAGCGCTCAATCTCTTCATTCACGACATCTACCACGAACAAAACATCGTACGCGCTGGTGTGATGCCTGCGGAACAAGTTTTTCGTAATGCGCAGTACCGGCCCGAGATGCAGGGCATCACCGTGCCAAGTGATATCTATGCACACATTGCCGGCATCGACATCGTGCGCGCAGGTGCCGGTGAGTTTTATGTACTTGAGGATAACTTGCGTGTGCCTTCCGGCGTGTCGTACATGCTGGAAGATCGCAAGATGATGATGCGCTTGTTTCCAGAGCTATTCGCACGTCACAAAGTAGCACCGGTTGCGCACTACCCAGACCTGTTGCTCGATATGCTGCGCTCGGTGGCACCACAAGGCGTGGACGATCCGACGATCGTACTCATGACGCCCGGCATGTACAACTCGGCATATTTCGAGCACGCCTTCCTGGCACAGCAGATGGGCATTGAACTAGTCGAGGGTCAGGATTTATTTGTTGATGACGGTTATGTCTTCATGCGGACCACGCGTGGCCCAAGGCGTGTCGATGTGATCTATCGCCGCATTGACGATGACTTTCTTGATCCACTGGTATTTCGTGCAGACTCATCACTTGGTGTCCCCGGGCTACTCTCGGTCTACCGTGCCGGGCGGGTGGCATTGGCAAATGCGATCGGTACTGGTGTTGCAGATGACAAATCCATCTATCCCTTTGTACCGGAAATGATCCGCTTTTATTTGTCAGAAGAACCGATTCTGAACAATGTACCCACTTGGCAGTGTAGGAAAAAAGAAGATCTGCAATACACACTCGATCATCTCGATCAACTCGTGGTGAAAGAAGTTCATGGTGCCGGTGGCTACGGCATGCTGGTGGGCCCTGCATCGACACGCGCCGAGATTGACGATTTTCGTCGTCGTCTGATCGCCAAACCCGATGGCTATATTGCACAACCTACCCTCGCCTTGTCGGTATGCCCAACCTATGTCGAGTCCGGTATCGCACCACGCCATATTGATTTGCGTCCGTTTGTATTGTCCGGCAAGACCGTCACCATGGTGCCAGGGGGTCTCACCCGCGTGGCGTTGAAAGAAGGCTCGCTAGTCGTCAATTCTTCACAGGGCGGTGGCACCAAAGATACTTGGGTACTGGAGCGATGATATGCAAATCCACGCCGCTGATAACAACGCGCTCGTAAATGCAGGTGACATAACATGCTAAGTCGCACAGCCGATCATTTGTTCTGGATGGCTCGTTATACAGAGCGCGCAGACAATCGCGCTTGCGCGATTGCGGCGCAGGCTAACG
>CAZLJL010000081.1:0-7166 GCA_964559785.1 uncultured Bifidobacterium sp. | reverse complement strand
TAGGCGCGGTCGGCGATTTGCAGTGCCGATTGCGCGTCTTGCTCGGCGACCAGGATGGCCACCCCATCATCGCAAATCCGCCGGATCGCGCTGAAAATCTCCATCTTCAGGCGGTGCGCGATGCCGACTGACGGTTCATCAAGTAGCAGTAGTTTGGGCGCCCCCATCAGCGCACGGCCAATCGCGACCATTTGCTGCTGCCCACCCGACAAGGTGCTGACGATCTGATGACTGCGCTCGCGCAGTATCGGGAAAAGCGCGTACACCTTCTCAAGATCTTGCGCGATCTGCTGCCGATTGTTGCGCAAATAAGCGCCGAGCTGGAGATTCTTCAGCACGGTCAACTCGGGAAATAGCCGTCGCCCCTCCGGGCAATGGCAAATACCCAAGCCCACCACCTGCTCGGTCGAGAAATCATGCAGCGACTGGTTCTCGAATCTCAGCGTGCCTCGCGCGGGTAAGGCGCGTGAAATCACTTTGAGTAAGGTAGATTTACCGGCGCCGTTCGGGCCCAGCATTGCTACCAACTCGCCCGGCTGTATGCGTAGCTGGACGTTTTCTAGCGCAGTGGCCTGGCCGTAGGCTGCGCTGAGTTGGTCGATCACCAGTAAATCACTCACAGTGTCGCACCTTGTTTACCAATATAGGCTTCAATCACCCGAGGGTTCTCAACGACTTGCTGCGGCGTACCCTCGGCGATTTGCTCACCAAAATCCAGTACGACTACACGCGATACTAATTGCATGAACTCACGCAGCTTGTGCTCGATCAGCAGAATTGTCAGCTGCTTCTCTGCATGCAGCTGCCTGATCAACGCTGAGATAGCCTCGATCTCTGCACTCCCCAGTCCCGCAAACGGTTCATCAAGCAGTAATAGCTCAGGCTCCGTCGCTAATGCGCGGGCAATCTCCAGCCTGCGTTGATCACCATAGGAAAGCAACTCGGCAGCCGTATCCGCCTTCGACGCCAAACCCACTTGCGCGAGCAAGTGCTTCGCACGCTCGACAAGATCGGGGTGATGCACACGCGGACCCAAGCTACCCACCAACACATTCTCGAGTACCGACAAGCCGGGGAACGGGCGACATAGCTGGAAGGTACGTGCTACGCCCAAGGCAACGACCCGATGGGGCTTAAGACCACGTAACGCGTGGCCTTTGAACATGATGCGCCCGGCATCGGGCGCGATGAATTGAGTCAGTAGATTAAAGAGTGTAGTTTTACCTGCGCCGTTGGGGCCGAGGATGCCGACGATCTCACCCTTCGCCACACGCAGGCTCAGTTGCTTGACGGCGTGCAGGCCACCGAAACGCTTGTCCAAGCCCTCGACCTCGAGCAGCAGCTGGCTCATACGCGACCTCGCAGCATCGCACGTAGTCTTTGCCACAGTGGCGCGATGAAGCCATTCGGCAAGAAGAAAATAATCATGATCAGCAGTACGCTGTAGACCATGAGTCGCCATTCGCCAGCATCGCGCAAGCCTTCGGTCAGCAGCGTCAGCAGGAGCGCACCGCCCACTGGGCCGTAGATGCTACCCATACCGCCCACATACACCATGGTGATGATGGTGATGGAGGTGATGATTGAAAACAGTTGCGGACTTACCTGTAGCTGATAGTGTGCGTACAGAGCACCGCCCAGACCGGCGAGTGCAGCACTAATCACTAACGAGATAATCTTGTACCGCGTAATCGGGATACCCGCAGCAAGGCAGGTGGCTTCGTCACCGCGTATTGCGCGCAAGATCAGGCCCCAGCGCGAACGCGCCAACCAGCTCAGTACAAAGGTGATCACACCGAGTACAAACAAGACGAACCAGTAGTAATGCAGATGATTGCGAATGAGTGGGGTAATGTCTTGTATGCCCTCTTCGCCACCGGTGTACTCCCAGAAAATCAGCATCAGGCGCTGCATGATCACTGCCGCAGATAGCATCGCTAGCGCAAAATAAGGGCCGCGTAGTCTCAGCGTAGGAAAGCCAAGTAGCAAGGCAAACGCCGTCGATAACAACATCGCGATCGGCAGACTCCACCAGGGCCCCCAACCCATTTGGACGTTCATGAAGCCAGCGACGTAAGCGCCAACACCAATGAACAAAGCGTGTCCGAAATTCTCGCGACCCGTTAGCCCGCACATGAAATCCCAACTCACTGCCCAGATGCCATAGATCGCGGCGACGGTCAGCACACCGACCAGATAATTCCCCGGGAACAGTACGGGCACCATCGCGAGTACGCCCAGCACAGCGACACCCACCACGGCAGCAGAGCGATCCAGTTGATGTAGTCCGCGCACGCTCTACCCCCTAGAATGCGGCGCGTTTGCCGAAAATACCTGCGGGTCTGAACACCAGCATCAGCAGCGTGGCCAGTACCGACACGATCTCGGTCCAACTCGAGGAGATGGTATAGGCCACGATTGTCTCGGCATAGCCAAGCATCATCGCTGCCACGATACTACCGGGGATACTGCCGAGCCCACCCACGATCACAATCGCAAAGGCTTTCATGATGGGAAGCAGATGCATAGCCGGTTGTACCGACAAGAAGGGCCCCGCCATCACGCCAGCAAGCGCCGCCAAGGCTGCCGAGATCGCCATCACCAATGAGAAAATCCGATCACTCGGAATCCCCATGTATTTAGCCGCCTCTGCATCTTGCGAGATGGCGAGAATCGCACTACCCAGTCGAGTGCGTTGTATGAACAAGTACAAGGCACCAATCGCTACTACTGCCACCGCTACCGTCAACAAGCGCTGCCCGGCGATATCAATGCCACCGATGGCTACCTTGGACTGAATAAAGGCGGGTACGTTGCGATACTCGGAGCCGAATATCAGGAACAAGGCCTGCTCGATCACCAGCGAGATAGCGAGCGTGATCATCAACACACCAAGCTGCGAGTGACGCAGTGGACGGATGAAGATTTTTTCTATTACGACACCGAGCAGCGCAACCAGGACTATCGCCATCAATGCGGCGGGTAGCAAAGGCCAGCCCAGGATAGCCGTGGCGACATAAGTACCGTAGGCACCGAGCGCATAGAACGAGCCATGCGCGAGGTTCAGCACACGCGCCACCCCGAAGATCAGGGTGAAGCCGACCGCCAGCATCGCGTAGATGGCGCTACTGACGGCACCATGGATCAGGATCTCCATGGGTTGAGATTATTTTTTCATCCAGGGTGGCAGGATGAAATTGCCATTGCGTAGCTCTTTCGGGTAGATGACCGCGCGCTCGCCTTTGTCCTGCCACTGTACGAACAACAGATTGTATTTACCCTTACCCGTTTGGAGATCATGCTGCTCATCAAAGGTGATCTCGCCAGCGATACCCTCATGGCGGGTTTTTTCAAGTTCTTTGATGATCTTATCGGTATCAAAGCTACCGGCACGTTTGACGGCATCAGCGTACAAGTGCACTGCGTCATAGGCAAAGAACGCCGTAAACACCGGGTAGTTAGGCGACTGCTTCTTGAACTCATCAAAGAATGGCAGCGTCTTTTTCGTGAGTGGTGTACGTACCGCGAAATTCACGGTCACCTGCGAGATGGATTTACCACCAATGCGCTTGAAGAAATCGCCGTCCATGCTTTTGACATCAACGCCACCATACGGTACCGGAACTTGTGCATCGTGCCACTGCTTGGCGAGAATATCGGAAGAGCCATGCGAGACAATCACAATCATGTATTGCGCACCACTCGCTTTGACCTTGGCCAGCAGCGGCGAGAAATCTGACGTCTGCGTATCGAATAATTCGGTCAGTTTGACCTCGGCGCCGACTTCTTTGGCGCCTTTCGACAGCAAGGGCACTAGATCCTGTACCCACTTGGCGTTCTCGCCAATGATGGCGATATTCTTGTAACCCAACTCACCGATCACAAAGTTGGCGACATAGTCCACCAATGCACGCGCTTGATGCGCAGAGTTGATCGGCCCTACGCGAAATACGTACTTGTAATTATCGTAGTCGGTCTTGACCTTATTGGTCACGCTTGGCGACGCTGCACCCACACCGAGGTAGATGGTTTTTGCGGCAGAGATATGCGGCAACTGCGCTAGCGTTACGCCGCTGGTGTAGCCACCGATCAGAACATCGACTTTTTCATTGGCGAGCAGCTTGCGAATCGCGCTGATACCGGTTTCCGGATTCTCGGTTTCATCCGCAGCCACATACTCCACCTTGCGGCCGAGGATACCGCCCTTCTTGTTGACCTCATCGACGGCCATTTTTATCGCAGTGATGGTGTCACGACCGACCTGAAACTGCATGGCAGTGGGTACGCCGATGCGCACAGGCTTGTTGTTGTCTTGTGCTTGCGCCATTGCCGCAGGTGACTGCAAGAATAAAAATAGTGGCGCGAGTACGGCGACCAACCAACGACCGCTCATCATGCGCGGCCGGCTCATGCAGATTGCCATCATGTCTCCTCTTTTTGGCAGCGCTGGGGTGGCGCTGACTTATCTCACGCTTGGGATCAGGCGAAATAAATTAGCCAGACCAAGTCGTGGGGTTCGTTTGCCGAACACGGAACCGAATGTAGACGGAAGATGAGATTTGCGCAACGAGCGGCGCGACATAAAAAACGGCCCCGCGATGGGGGCCGTCTGGAATCTGGAGGCGGGGGTCGGAATCGAACCGGCGTAGACGGCTTTGCAGGCCGCTGCATAACCACTTTGCTACCCCGCCAAGGGGAGCCGCATTGTACTCGCGAAGGACGTTTGCTGCGTTGCGCCGTGCTGAATTGACGACGCCACTTTCACGAACGAAAAAGGGAAGCTTTGTGGGCTTCCCTTCGGAATTTGGAGCGGGAGAAGAGTCTCGAACTCTCGACCTCAACCTTGGCAAGGTTGCGCTCTACCAACTGAGCTACTCCCGCGTCGCGAATAAAACCAATGCGTTTTACGACAGACCCGAGATTATAGCTTGGCTAGAAATTTTGTCAACCGACGGCAATAGCTAGCTAGCCAGACTCATGCCGCTCCTTGATCATCGGCCACGCCTTGCGCAGGTAGTAGAACATGGACCACAGCGTGAGCACTGCAGCCGCATCCAGCAGCCTCTGCCCAATCAGCAGGGTCGGCAGAAACCCCAGCAGTGGCTCGCCATATAGCAGCATTGGTATTGCCACCATCTGTGCCGCTGTCTTGACCTTGCCGAGTGAACTGACCGCCACCGATTTGGCGGCCCCGATCTGCGCCATCCATTCGCGTAACGCCGAGATAGCGATTTCACGGCCGATGATGATGAAAGCAATCACCGCATTCGTGCGACCCAACTGAACCAGCAACAGCAAGGCACCCGCAACCATCAGCTTGTCAGCTACCGGGTCGAGAAACGCACCAAAGGCGGAGGTTTGGTTCCAGCGTCGCGCCAGATAACCATCAAACCAGTCAGTCAGCGCGGCGACAATAAAAATTGTCGTCGCTGCAAGGCCGCGATCGTGCAGCGTCATCCAATGATCGGGCAGGAAGAACACACCCACCACGAGTGGGATGAGCGCCACGCGCAGCCAAGTCAGCAGGATCGGTATGTTGAGAGGCATGCGCTGATAGAGGAAGTAACTGCTCGCGATTGTAATTCAATGTAGCTGCCGGTAGATGTCCTCGGCGAGTTGGCGGGAGATGCCCTCGACCGAGGCGAGGTCGTCGACGCTGGCATCCATCACGCCCCTGATCCCGCCGAAACGGGCCAGCAGTTTCTGGCGTCGCTTGGGCCCGATGCCTTCGATTTCCTCTAGACGCGAGGTCTGCCGGGCTTTGGCCCGTTTGGCACGCATGCCCGTAATCGCAAAGCGGTGCGCCTCATCGCGAATCTGGGCCACCAGCATGAGCGCCGCCGATTCTTTGCCTAATTCAAGGGCACTGCGACCGTCGGCGAAGATCAGGGTCTCCAGCCCCACCTTGCGTCCCTCGCCTTTAGCAACACCCACAATCAGGCCAATATCCAGCCCAAGCTCGGCCAAAACCTGGCGCGCAATCTCGACCTGACCCTTGCCACCATCAATCAGCACCAGATCAGGCATCACGCCATCACCATTCGCGACTTTTTCATAACGACGCGTCAGTACTTGGCGCATCGCTGCGTAATCATCGCCAGGCGTAATGTCGGTGATGTTGTAGCGGCGGTATTCTCCATTCTGCATCTGATGATGCTGGTAGATCACGCACGAGGCCTGAGTCGCCTCGCCTTGCGTATGACTGATGTCGAAGCATTCAACTCTTAACGCGTCCAGATCAGCGCTATCAAGACTCAGGGTTTCGGCCAAGGCACGCGTGCGTGATTGTTGTGAGCCCTGCTCGGCCAGCACACGGGCCAGCGCAATTTGCGCACCCTTCTCCGCCATTTCCTGCCAGTCGCGACGCTTGCCCTGCGGTTGAAAGACTAACTGTATTCTGTGTCCGCATTGCTCCATCAAGGCCATCATTAGCTCGGGCTCATCCAGCTCGATATTCAGAATCAGTGTGCCGGGTATGAACTTATCGGCATAGTGCTGCGCAAGGAAGGCCTTGAGTACTTCCCGATCAACACTGTCATCGACTGCCAGCGCCATATCGACCTGGGTCGGAAAGTAAGCGCGATCGCCCAGATGACGCCCGCCGCGCACCATCGCCAGGTTGACGCAAGCACGACCACCTTGCACAACCACTGCGATGATATCGATATCTGCGTCCCCCACCGTCTCCATGCTCTGTTGATGCAGCACGCGAGACAAGGCGGTAATTTGATTGCGGATAACGGCCGCTTGCTCGAATTTCAACTCGGCAGAAAACGCATGCATCTTGCCCTCGAGCGTATCCATGAGTTCCGTCTGTCGACCACGCAGAAATTGCGCAGCGTTATCGACATCAATCGCATAATCCTGCGGACTGATGAAGTTGACGCACGGCGCGCTACAGCGATGGATCTGATGTAGCAGACAGGGTCGAGTACGGTTTTGGAAAACGGAATCTTCGCAGGTACGCAGCAGGAAGATTTTTTGCAAAATCTCCATTGACTGCTTGACTGCCCACGCACTCGGATAAGGCCCAAAGTACTGACTCTTTTTATCGACGGCACCGCGGTAATAAGACATACGCGGGAAATTACCGGCTGATAGCTTGAGATAGGGGTAGGACTTATCGTCGCGGAACAGAATGTTGTAGCGCGGCTGCTGGGTCTTGA
>CAZLJL010000080.1:0-7197 GCA_964559785.1 uncultured Bifidobacterium sp. | reverse complement strand
TGGCACTGGCACTGGCCGCTTGCGGCAAGAAAGAGGAAGCTGCTGCTCCTGCACCTGCTGCTGAGGCACCTAAGGCTGAAGCTCCAGCTGCAGAAGCACCAAAGGCTGACGCTCCAGCTGCAGAAGCACCGAAGGCTGACGCACCAGCTGCAGAAGAGAAGAAGTAATCTCTCGTTGCTGACGAACACACCGATCCGTCGGTGTGTCGATAAAAAAGCCGCCCTAGGGCGGCTTTTTTGTTGCCGATAGCGATGCGATCAGCCATCGCCAACAGCATCGTTCTATCAGCGACGCCTAGCCACGCGGCACGTCACAAGCAATCCACTCTGATCCTGTCTGCTGGTCTGCCACCAGCAGCGCAATATCTTCCCCAGCAATCGCCGGCTCAATCGCGGCGCGTACAAGTTCCGGCGTATTGTTGCGCTGGGATAAGTGGGCGGCGATTAAGGTGTGGAGTTTGGTCTTATCCACTTCGCGCAAAATACCCGCAGCTGACGCATTCGATAGATGGCCATAGGGCCCAGAAATACGCGACTTCAGCCACGATGGGTAACCAGACCGCGCCAGCATCTCGGTGTCGTGATTAAACTCCAGCAGCAAGGCATCGCAGCCCGCGAGTGCGGACATCAGGTGCTGTGTCGCGTGACCGACATCGGTCAGCACACCCAGCTTGAAGCGCCCATCGGAAGCCGTGTATTGAACCGGTTCACGCGCATCATGCGGAACCGTGTACGGACGGATCTCAAGATCGCCAACATCAAATGGTTCGCCATCTCGGCAAATATGAACGTCGACACCGACAGCCTCGTCCTTTGACGCGCTTTCAAAGCTGCCGTGGGTTAACCATACCGGGATTTTGAATTGCCGCGCGACCTGAAATACACCGCCCAGGTGGTCGGAGTGCTCATGCGTGACCACAATACCCGCCAGCTGGTCGGGTGACATATCGAGCCGATTGAAACGACGGGATAGCTCGCGCGGACCAAACCCACAGTCCAGCATGACATGGGTAGTCGTGGTGCCGGAGGTGGCCGAAATTAGGAGCGCATTGCCCTCGCTCCCGCTGCCTACACTGGCAAACTTCATGCCCCGCCCCAAGCGGTCGGGCAAGGCATGGCTTATTTCAGTTGCTCGTTGAGCAGGGAGAGAATCCGCTTGGCGTTAGGGTCGCTTGCGATCGCGCCTTTATCGTTCTGGACCGAGACTTTACTGCGCGAATCTTCGCCTTCAACTCGTATCTGATAACGCAAAGCATCGGACTTGTCATTCTTCGAACGGAACATACGAGCAAAGAAACCCGGCTCTGATTTGTTCTTGGCGTCGTCACCTTGATCCACATAACGCACAAAGTATAGACCTCGCGCACGATCACGATCTTCGACGGTGAAGCCAACCCGGTCCAGTGCCAGACCAACACGGCGCCAAGCGCGGTCAAAGCCCTCGTCGATTTCGACCTGACCGCCGTCTTTGGATATTCGCGCTCGCTCTGATGATACTGGCTTGGCGTCCTTCACAGCCGCCCCCGCGACTTTAGGATCAGCACCCATGGCTGTCATCAGTCGACGCAAAAACTCGGCCTCCAATTCAGGATCAGAGGGTCGAGCTGTCCAAACCGTCGACTGGTTGAATGGTTGCCCAGTGACCTTTTCCTCCGCTCCGCGGTGGCTGATGTAAACCTCAGTACCACCGTCCGCGCGTGGCTCAAGCCGCGTACGGAACTTATCCCGCTCGCCCGTCGAGTAAAGAGAATCAAGTACCTTACCTATAGAGTTGCGGATGAAGTCCTGAGGAATCTTGGCGCGGTTCTCAGCCCAATCGGTCTCCATTAGCCCCGCCTGTGGATTCTCGATAGCGATCAGGAATCCACTCTCTTGCCAGAAATCCTTAATTTTCGGCCAGAGGACTTCTGGCGCCTCCTTGGCTACCAGCCAGCGCTGTTTGCCGTCGCGCTCGATGCGCATGCCAGAGACTGCCACCGGTGCGACTGTGCCATCAGGCGCCGTCGCTGCTTGTCTTGCGGCGACATTAGGCTGTCGTGCGCTGTACTCCGAGGCGGTCGCTGTGCCACGATTGTTCTCAATATTGTAAGCGTTGTTAGCGCGCGGAGGGCTTAGATCGGGCGGTACTTCTAGCTTGCTTTTATTGCCAGGCTTCGCCGCACTCTTGTAATCAATTTTCTCGGGCTCGAGCATGTCGCTGACGCTGCTGCAGCCGGCCATCGCCGCGAACAAGCACGGCAGAACAATGTGCGAACAGATGCGTCGTGTTTTGAATACAGGGTTCATTTTGGTACCAAGAAAATATTGAGTGTGATGGCGTTAGTTCAGAACGCCGGATTCGCGCAGCGCACTGCGTAGCGATTCATGGCTAGCCGCACCAAGCGGCACCAGCGGTAATCGTATGCCGCTCTGAATACGCCCCATCTGCTGTAGTGCCCATTTCACAGGCACTGGATTTGGCTCGACAAAAAGCCGGTTATGTAGCGGGATTAGTTTGTCATTGATGGCGACAGCCTCTGCTACCCGACCTGCCATCGCTGCAACACAAAGTTCATGCATCGCGCGTGGTGCTACGTTGGCAGTAACTGAAATATTCCCTTTACCACCGCAGAACATGAGCGTCATCGCGGTCGCATCATCACCCGAGTAGACCGCAAACGATTTCGGCACGGCACGCAGCAGTTCGGTACCGCGCGCGATGTTGCCGGTCGCATCCTTCACACCCACAATACCTGGTACTGATGACAATCGAACGATGGTGTCGTTACTCATGTCGGCAACTGTACGTCCAGGCACGTTATACAGAATGACTGGCAAATCCACCGACTCAGCGATGCGTGTGAAGTGCTGCACCATACCTTCTTGTGTCGGGCGGTTGTAGTAAGGCACCACCTGCAAGGAAGCATCAGCACCGGCCTTCTTGGCATACGCCGTAAGTTCGATCGCTTCTGAGGTCGAATTACCACCGGTGCCAGCAATCACGGGAATACGGCCTGCGACATGTTCGATCGCGACTTTGATCAACTCACAATGTTCCTCAACCGACACCGTTGGGGATTCACCCGTAGTGCCCACAATGACGATCGCATCTGTACCCTCGGCGATGTGCCAATCAAGTAGCGCCCTCAAGCTTTGAAAATCGAGGCTGCCATCCTCAAACATGGGCGTCACAATTGCGACAATGCTGCCTTGGATCATGGTTGGTGTACCGCAGAAAAGCAAAACCTGAATTGTATCGGATCAGTACTGCCCGGGGTCGGATAATGAGGTTTCAAATTGAAACATCGAGGGGCGATACCTGAGGGCCACCTCGGCGCGCGCAAATACGCTGAATCATGGCCGGTTTTGGGGTGCTGACATAACCGTCCTCGAAGGCGATCACATGCCAGCCACCGGCCCGGAAGACCCTATCCAGCAGCTCGCCCGACGCGAGCAAGAAATCCGGATTCGACGGCTTGCCAAATTGTCCATTACCTTGCGCGAAGGTTTCATAGATGAGAACGCCGCCCGGCACCACCGAGGCTAGCAGTGCATCGATCAGGGGGCGGTGCAGGTAATTCGTCACCACTACACCGCTGTAGGATGATGGCTGCAACGGCCATGCAGATAACTGATCGGCACCGGCTTGTTCCAAGTCGAACACACGCGTCTCGATACCCGCTTCAGCTAACAGCTCTAGCGCCGCCTCATCACGATCAACAGCCAGCACCGCATGGCCTAACGCCGCAAGCAATCTCGCATGGCGTCCACTGCCGCACGCGAGATCCAGCACCCTGCCATCGGGAATGAGTGACGCGAAACGACTCACCCAAGGTGAAGCGTCGGCTGAGCTATGCGCCATCAGCTGTACGACAGACCCATTTCTTCGCGCACATCGCGCATGGTCTCTTGTGCCAGTTTGCGAGCCTGATCACATCCATCCGCAACGATGGCACGTACCAAGGACGGATCATCAAGATACTGCTGGGCCCGCTCACGCATGGGCTCTTGTTCTTTGAGGATGCCATCAATCACAGGCTGCTTGCACTCGATGCAACCGATACCCGCAGTTTTGCATCCCTGCACCACCCAGTCCTGTGTTTTCTGATCAGAGTACACCTGATGAAACATCCAGACAGGGCATTTATCCGGATTGCCTGGATCAGTGCGGCGAACGCGTGCCGGATCGGTTGGCATGGTGCGGATTTTTTTGGTGATGGTATCGCTATCGTCGCGCAGCGCAATGGTGTTGCCATAGCTCTTGGACATTTTCTGCCCATCGAGACCGGGCAAACGTGAAGCCTCTGTCAAAAGCGCTTGTGGCTCGACCAGAATCAGCTTGCGACTACCTTCCAAGTAACCAAACAAGCGCTCGCGATCAATCATGGAAAGATTCTGCGCATCATCGAGCATGGCCTTGGCCTGTGCGAGTGAATCGTCGTTGCCCTTTTCCTGAAATTCAGAGCGCAACTCGTTGTAGAGTTTGGCGCGCTTGGAACCCAGCTTCTTTACCGCTTCTTGCGCCTTCTGCTCGAAGTCTTTCTCGCGACCGTACAAGTAGTTAAATCGACGCGCAATCTCGCGCATCATTTCGATATGCGGCACCTGATCTTCACCTACCGGCACCATACTGGCACGGTAAATGAGCACGTCGGCCGCTTGCAGCAAGGGATAACCGAGGAAGCCGTAAGTGGCGAGATCGCGATCGGTCAGCTTTTCTTGTTGATCTTTGTAGGTCGGCACTCGCTCCAACCAACCCAAGGGGGTCGACATCGAGAGCAATAGATGCAACTCGGCGTGCTCAGGTACTTTTGATTGGATAAAAATCGTGGCTTGGGATGGATCGATACCGGCGGCGAGCCAATCGATCACCATATCCCAAGTACTACTCTCGATAATGGATGGGTCGTCGTAGTGGGTGGTCAGCGCATGCCAGTCGGCGACAAAAAACAAGCAAGGATGCTCGGATTGAAGCTTTACCCAGTTTTTCAGCGCACCATGGTAGTGACCAAGGTGCATCGCACCGGTGGGGCGCATTCCAGAGACAACACGATCAGGGTACATGGCGTATCAGGTGACGAGAAATTTTAGGGGAGCGACCAATACGGAAAGCAAGCCATTCGCCGCTGCTACGACCGGGATCATCCAAAACTTCAGAAGATTCAGCATGGCGAGCGCCAGCACGATGAAAAAACCGTAAGGCTCGAGACGAGCGAACTTGAATGCATAGCGCATCGGCAGCAAGCTGGTCAGAATTCGGCCGCCATCCAGCGGCGGCAGTGGAAATAAGTTAAACGCAAACAGCACCAGATTCACTACGATGCCAGCCTCGGCAACCCGGAAAAAATACTCTTCCTGCAAAGAGGCGCCGTACAGCACGAAATAAAGAATCATCCAACCGAGCGCCATGAACAGGTTGGCCGCGGGGCCCGCCAGTGCAACCCATAGCATGTCGCGTTTGGGATGGTTGAGACGCGAGAAATCAACGGGTACCGGCTTGGCATAGCCGAAAATAAACGGGCTTTGGACCAACGCAAGTATCAGCGGTAGCACGATGGTACCGATGGGATCAATGTGCTTGGCCGGGTTCAGACTCATCCGACCTTGAGAGTAGGCCGTCAGATCGCCGAAGAAGCGTGCAGCGTACGCATGCGCCGCCTCATGCAGCGTGATCGCGAAAAGAATCGGCAATGCATAGACCGCAATGGTCTGAATGGTGTCGCTCATCAACGGGATTCTATCAGAGCGATCTCACGTTTCCATGCGCCCTCGCCTATCTGGTTGCTACGCAAACAGCGAGGCATCTCCCCGTCCCCTGCGTAATACCACCGGGCTATCGCCTGTCAGATCAACCACGGTGGTCGGTTCCAAGCTGCAACTGCCGCCATCGATCACCAGCTCTACTTGTCGCTGCAGGGTATCCCGTATTTCATCAGGATCATTCAGCGGTGTGTCGCTGCCAGCCGGGATGAGTGTGGTGCCAATCAGCGCCTGACGCAGTTGCTCTAGCAGCGACTGTGCAATGGTGTTTTCTGGTACCCGCAGACCGATGGTTTTACGCGATGGATGTGACAGCCGACGCGGCACTTCGCGCGTCGCCTCGAGAATGAATGTAAAAGGCCCGGGCGTGGCAGCTTTCAGCAAGCGGTACTGCTTGTTGTCGACACGTGCATAGTTGGCGATCTCCGACAGATCACGACACAGCAGTGTCAGGTGATGTTTCTCGTCGACGCCGCGAATACGGCGTAGCCGATCAACTGCCTCCTTGTCATCAAGGCGGCATACCAATGCGTAGCTGGAGTCGGTGGGCAAGGCAACGATACCACCACCGTCAATGATCTCTGCAGCCTGCCGGATCAGACGCGGTTGCGGGTTGTCCGGGTGAATTTGAAAGTATTGGGTCATAAGAACAAAACAAAAGCGACAGCGTATCAGGCTGTCGCTTTGGGGTGCTGATGCAGCCGGGGTTAGCCGCGCTGCAGCGCTGCAATGCGCTCCTGAAGAGGCGGATGGGTGGAGAATAGCTCAAAGAAACCGGTCGAGTGGTTGATCCCCAGCGCGGCCACAGACTGCGGCAAAGCCGCCTCGTGTAACGTGCTTAGACGGTGCAAGGCATTGATCATCGGTTGCCGATTGCCCATCAGCAGCGCGGCGCCAGCATCAGCACGGAATTCTCGCTGACGTGAGAACCAGGCAACGATCATGGAAGCAAGCAGCCCGAAGATGATTTGGCAAACAATCACGGTCACCATGTAGCCAATACCGCCCGTGCTCTCGTCGTTACGCGACAGCGCGCGATCGACCACATAGCCGACAATACGCGACAGGAAAACCACGAAGGTATTGGTCACACCTTGGATCAGCGTCATGGTCACCATATCGCCATTGGCAATATGCGCTACCTCGTGACCAAGCACGGCCTCGACCTCGTCACGCGTCATGTTCATCAGCAGACCGGTCGATACTGCAACCAAGGCTTCATTGCGGAAAGCGCCGGTAGCGAAAGCGTTCGGCTCACCTTCGTAGACCGCAACCTCCGGCATGCCAATGCCAGCGCGATCGGCAAGGCGGCGCACTGTATCGAGCAGCCAGCGCTCGGTCTCGTTTTGCGGATGCTCGATCACGGTAGCGCCGGTGCTCCACTTGGCCATCGGCTTGCTGATCAGGAGCGAGAAGATGGCGCCGGTGAAGCCCACTACCAGTGAGAACACCAGCAAGC
>CAZLJL010000079.1:0-7261 GCA_964559785.1 uncultured Bifidobacterium sp. | reverse complement strand
CCAATGAAATGCTTTGTACCAGCGGCGGTGGTTCATAGCCGGCCTCACTTACGCCGGTCGAATCACGGCCTTTTTTGCGGTTGCGCCAGAATGATTCGACAACACCAGTATCCGTTGTAGTTCTGGTTCCTGTGGCGTCAATATTATTCAGGGTGGTGACCTGTACATCAAGATCTTTACCAGCCAGTATGCGGCTCTTGTCATTCGTTAGTGTTTCACCCCGCACCCGCAAATTACCGCCGGCAATGATCTGTGCGGGCGTCGAGGTATCGGTAACATCCTCGGTGACATTACGGTGATATCGGTAGCGTAGCCATTGCTCGTAATTACCTTCCGGGGTGTGTAGATGATATGACTCGTCAATGTAGAGGTATACATTCGGTGTTCCCGGCAGGTAGCGATTGCGTGACCCCGCCCCAGCAAGTTCGACAATGGATTCGTTCCGCGTGGTCTGAAGGCGCGAACTGTGATGCATGTTGATGTTGCGGACTTCATCGATGGCCAAAACCATATCGCCGCTCGCCTCGATATTGGCGCTTAGGTTATCGAGCCGGCGGGCCTGTCCGACGGCATGATTTTCCGAATCGAGATGACGGCCAATCGCAAGATCGCCATCGCTATAAAGCAATGCGCCTTCGCGGTTAGTGATCTGACTGGCACCGATATCCAGCCTCGATCTGGCAGCGATCACTGGTGCTGCATTACCGGCGGTGCTATCAGCAGCATTACCGACATCGTTCACTACGATGTCCGCGTCAAGTGCGACATGGTCACCGTAGATGCGGCCAGTGCCAAGATTTTTTATCGTCGTGCTATCTAACAGAACATCGCTGCCGTTAATCAGACCGCGGTTGATAAGTGCATGTGGTGCCGTGGCGTTCAGCCTGACGGATTGTGCCTCGATTGATCCATCGATCTCATTGTTGATTTTATCGGCGGTCACCGACAGCAACTCCCCGGCAGCGATCGCTGCGTGGATATTGACCGTGCCAGTGGTGCTAAAACTTAGATTTCGGTTTGCGGCGAGCGCGCCGTAGTGATCGTAGTCTTGCGTGAGGTGAATATCGATATCAGTTTCACCAAGTACTTCGCCATTACCAGAAAGTGCGGCCGCGTCAATCGATACGAGTTGGCCTGCGATCAGGGTACCACCGGCATTCGTGATTTTTAGTGCACGCGCCTCGGTAGCAGAATCGCTTACCGACAACCGACCGCCTGCAGCGATTACCCCGCCGCTATTGTCGAGGTCGCCAGCGACTTCGAGTGATGCATCTCCACCCGCATGAAGTGTGCCGTGATGGCTGATGCCCTGCGCGGCGCTAATGTGGATCAACCCTGCGCTCGCAATCGTGCCGGTTAATTCAAGTCGCCCCGCCGACGTGATTCGGATCTCCTCCGCACTACCGCCAAGTGTCCCGGCATTGCGTACGCCGACACCCGCTTCGGTGCCTACGAGCCAGATCTTGCCTGCATACATCCCGCCCAGCGTGCTGACATCGATAGCGAATTTCGGCTTGTTATCGTTTTGGATGAAGGCCGTCGTGTGCAGATCACTGGCGCGTACCTCATTGCTACCAGTGATGACATTGAGCTGACGGGCACGCAGCGAGGCATTGACTTGCACTGCGCGTGCAATTACGTCGGTGAAGTCCATGGTTTTGGCATCAAGCCCATCACCACTAAAGCTGACAGTGCCTCTTCGCACCAAATAGCTATCAAGATTGCCGCTAGTGCTGTATTGCGGGACGCCGGTGGTCAGCGTCGCGCGGCTCGCATTGATGAAGCCGCAGCCATCGCAACTAATGCCAGATGGGTTGGCGATGATCAGTCTTGCGGCTTGACCAGCAATCTCGACATAGCCGTGTAACAGGCTCGGATTACTGGAATTGATTTCATTAACGATGACTGAAGCGGGTCTGCTGAGCAACGGGTTAGCCTGTACCCAGCCACCGAGCGAGGTTTGCACCGGTTGATTGGCATTGTTCAGGATTGCGCCATTACTCTGCACATCAAACTGACTGAATGCATTACGGGAGACACCGGCCGCAGTTGGCGTTTGAATGTGTACCAGCGGTACGCCGTTGGCTGCTGAGCTAACGATTGCCTGGCGGGCGGCAGGCGCCGCGGCGTCGGGAATAATTTGGGCGTACGCGAGAACGGGCAGTAGTGTCGTCGACACCAGACCAGCGAGTGCGGTACCGGCAAACAAGCGCGGCCCACTACCAGCAGCACTATGACTTGGCGTGGTCTCGGCCACTGCCATTAAGAGGCCCCGCGCGCGGTTGAATACGAGGCGATAGCAAAGTTGGTTCATGTCAGTATCTCTGATTCAGGGGGAGGAGACTTGGGCGGGACGTCATTTTTCGAGTGAAGAACGACCGGTCGAGCTGCGAACCATGCATCGGCTTCAATGCGATTGATGGCAATGCCATGACAACGCTTGATACGAAAGCCACGCTCTACGCCACGGTGGTACAAGTAGCGCATGCAATGCGTCGGGAATAATTGCCGTTGTAGCAGGCGCCAAATCGATGCCGTGTGACCGAACGGTGCGATCCAGTCGATGATCCATTGACGCTCGCCGCTGGCCCAGTCGGCGGGCGTTATCGCTGCGTGCGCCCCGTTGAGGTAGGTGTTTTCTGCAGCCTCAGAAAAGTTCGCCCACGACAAATAGAACACCGGGCGATCGCCCTCGGTAGCGAGCAGGAATTGCCGGTGCGCGATGGCTGGCAAAAGTAAAGTCGATAGCCACTTGAGTGGCGTCTCGCGTCGCGTGCTGGTCTGCATCCAAAGCCAGCTAGCAGCGCCGAAGACTTCTGCTTCACGCCAGTCCTGTTGTAGCAAGCCGGGGGCGATTACCCAAAGACCGGGAGCGGAGGCGAATTGCATGGTCGCTACCGTTAGTACGACCAGCTGAGGCTGAAACCGACATTCAGCCCATTCGTTGGAAAGCCGTCGGGCGCTGACAGTGCGCGACCGGCAAACAGGTCATACGCCAAACCATGCGTACCACCGCGTATACCCAGAGCCACACCGGCGAGGTGTTTGCCGATAAGTTGTTCGCTATGACGGCCACGTACCTCGCCATAGTCGAGACCGAGATAAGCCTCTTGAGCCGATCCACCTAGCGACCAGCCGAGATCGTTGCGCACTAGCCAGCCACAATCAGCTGAAAGCACGCGTTGTTCGTCGAAACCGCGTACCGAGAAGCGGCTGCCGATACTGAACCGGTCTTGTGGCAGTAACGAGGTCCAGGCTTGTTGCGCGCGCATCGCCACCGCATAGCGCAAGCGCTGCTGTGCAAATACGATAGGCTGGTTATACAGTGCGCCAACTAGAAGAATTTGTGGCCGCGTACTACCCTCAACATCCTCGTTCAGCAGCCGGTAGCGACCAAGCATGCTGGTGCCCTGCCGAAAACCCGCATTCAGGTCGAGCGTTGCGTCGCCCAGTACGTGTCGATGCGTAAGTCCGGTTTCCCAGCCGCCCAATTGGCGCCGCTGTACCAAGATCTCGAGATCGCCCACAAAATTGCGCGATTGCTTCGCCCATGCGCTTAGGTAAGCAATCGTTTTACTGCTAGCACCGCGCGTGAGGATGCGTGATAGCTTCAGTTCTTGATTCGCGCTGTCGCCGCTATAGACCGTGGTCCCGCTTGTATCAGCAATCGGTTGTCGATAGTGGCTTCTGCCAACAGTCACTCCCAGCAGCCAATATCCGAGCGGCAGCGAATAATGAACCGTGTTGCCATTGGTGCCGCGTGAGCCGGGTGATTGCTCGTGCAGACTATGGTTGAGGCTGACATAAAAAAGATCATTCAATGTCAGTGCGTGGTCATATGACAGTGTTAACGCACTTTGATAGCGACCAGTCGATTCAAGCCCCGAGTTATCAGCATACAGATTGACTCGGAAAGGGAAACTCTGGCGCCACTGGATCACAACATCGCTATAGCCGGGTTGCGCATCCTTACCGTCGGCAGGTTCTATACGGATGTCTGCTTCCGCGCTCGGTACACGTTTCAAATTTTCCAGCGCTTGCTCAATCGCGCGCAGGTTCAGCAAGTCTCCCGGCTGTACGGGTATCGCATTCCACAGTGTTGCGCGGGTCGACGTACCTTCGGCGAGACGTATCGCACGTACACGTCCAGGAATCAGAGTTACAGTAAGTACACCTTGCGTCAGATCTTGCGGACCGGTCAGCACACGCGTCGTGACATAGCCGCGACGTACCAGCTCATTCTGCATACGCCGGACCGCAATACCAATCCCGGTCGCGCCAATACAGCGTCCGCTGATCGCATCATAGCTACCGTCAGCGGCGCGGTTGGCAGAATCGATCAGGTCAGTAAAGCGCGCTGACATGTCGCCAACCAAAGCTATACGCTGAATCACCAAGCAAGGTGATTCATCCACCGGAAGACGGGCAGTGAACGGGACTGGCGAGGGCTGTAATCGAATATCAGGGCGCGATTCCAGTTGCTGACGCAATTGGAATTCACGCTCCTGCTGACGCTGCAGTTGTGGATCATTCAGGCTGGCATCTGCCAGCGACTGCCCTACCGCTGCAGTGGTAAAAAATGTAGCGCACAGCGCGCCATATACGGAAAAAATTCTGCGCATTGAACAATCGGGGAAAGCGTGAAATCACTACTTCTCGCCAATTCGCTTACCAATACGGCAGAGGGATAGGCGTCCCGATTGTTCAGCACGCAAAAAAAAGAAAAAAGATGTTTAGTAACGGAAATTACTAAAATTAGTTTGAATTATCGTGTTACCGAAAAAAGTGTTGTGATTATGCGTAAACCAATACAACTAGTTTGCGATAAACGGACGAGAGGAGTGTCAAGCACTTGCGCGATAGCTAGCGTAGCCTTTCGCGCGCAATTCACAGGCTGGACAATGGCCGCAGCCATAACCCCAATCATGTAATTGGCCACGCTCTCCGAGGTAGCAGGTGTGTGTCTCATGACGAATCACTTCGATGAGTGATTCGCCGCCGAGTTGATCGGCTAATTGCCAAGTGGCGGCCTTGTCCAGCCACATGAGGGGTGTTTCAAGACTCAGCGATGTATTCATACCGAGACGCAAAGCCGATTGCAATGCGCGCAGGGTCTCGTCGCGACAATCCGGGTAGCCGGAATAATCAGTCTCGCACATGCCACCAACGAGTACATGAATACCACGCCGGTACGCCAGTGCTGCAGCCAGCGTGAAAAACAGTAGATTACGGCCGGGCACAAAGGTGTTTGGCAAACCATCGGCCTGCATCGTGATCTCGCTATCACGTGTCAGTGCGGTTTCTGAAATCTGACCGAGTACTGATAAATCCAGCACATGATCTTCACCGAGTCGTGTCGCCCAGTCGGGCGCTAGCGTACGTAAGGTCTCGAGTATCTTCGGCCGCACTGATAACTCAATTGCATGGCGCTGGCCGTAGTCAAAACCTAGTGTCTCTACATGCGCATAACGTTGTAATGCCCAGGCAAGACAAGTGGTGGAGTCTTGTCCACCAGAGAACAGCACGAGCGCGGCATTGGTCGAGAGGTTCATTGAATTATTTCATTCGATCGATTTATTTTTTTGAGCTGCTGAGTACAGATGATGGCAGTCGCACTATTTGGCACTGATCTTCGATAACGATAGCTCGACGCGGTTACCCTTCTTATCTTCATGGAGTAGCCGCACTGGATACCACTGACGTTCCGGCGAAAGCCAGAGATCAAAATGCTTATCAATACTTTGGTTGTCAGGCACGATGGATAAGCGCCATGCACTGACCTCGCCATCGGGTAGCTTAAGCTGTTCTTTACCGTTGATTCGAATTCGCCAAGCATCGACACTCTTTGCACTGGCGACAAACATCTCTAAATTCAATCCTGATTCGAACTTGCCCGGATTGCCACGACCGAGTGAGGCGAGCTGCCAAATCCAGCTACCTCTGTCCTGTTCACCGCCGTTGGCAGGAACAATAGCAGTCGACGCAGAAAAACTGATCTGCTTGGACTGATGCCGAAAATGCGTATTGGTTTCCGAGCGCCCAAAACGTTTCTCGACATAGAGGTTGGGCGCGATACCGAGCGCCCCAAGTTCACCCTCGCTTCGATTTTTGGCGAGTGTGAATATCAGCACGCTGATCTCAGTATCCAAGGTATAGCGTTGCCCATCGTGCCGCCATTGCATGGTGCCGCTACCCGATAAGCTGCGCCCGTCTTTGCTCACGCCAACGACATTGAAGACTAATTCAGCTGGCGGCGGTGGACTGGCCTTGTCGAATAGGGCGGTGATATTGGCGATCGCAGTTTCCTGGCTTGGGGCTGTCGCTGTGTTCGGATCCGTCGCTGCATTGGGTGCAGGCGCGTTTGGCGTAGCAGCGTCAGTGGTTGCAGGAGGTGTTTCAGTGGTTGGGGCAGGTGCTGCCGGGAGTGTTTCGGTGGTCGGTTTATCTGCCACAACCGTTTGATCGTTTGCGGCTATCGCTGGCGCTGGCGGTGGCAGTGGCGGTGCAGGGGGTGTCAGTTTCTGCGGTGGCGCGGCTGCAAGCGGTGGATCTGGTCGCAGCAATGACACGCTAATCTGGGTTTCGTCGTCGGCATCATAGAAAAATGCAATGCTTTCCAGTTGATTGTTCAGCCACTGAAGTACCAGCAGGTGTGCGAGCAGTGTCAGCACCAGAGCGCCGATCAACAGCGACCATCGGCGTGATGGCCGACGCGCCGAGTGGTTCGACAGAGGTGGAGTGAGCATGGCCTAAGTGTACTGGTTTGAAGCGGTATTTGAGCACCGTCGTTGCATCTCCTTGCATTAAGGTCGAGTCAAGGATGATCTGCTAACCTAAGCAGAAATCTAACCCGGAGTCAGCTTATGTCCCATCACGGATCAAACGACATACCAGGCGCGAACGCGATGGGTGACACCCTGGCTTTCGTGAAGCAGCTATGGGGCTCAATGAAAATCCCCGGCATGAGCATTCCCTCCTTATCGCCGGAAGACATCGACAAACAAATCGCCGACCTCAAAGCGGTCGAGTCCTGGCTACAAGTGAACATGAATATGTTGCGCAGTTCGATTCAGGCACTGGAGGTGCAGAGCGCCACGCTGGCGGCACTACGGTCCGTGGGTGAGAGCTTTGCCAAGGCAGCATCGGGTGCCGGCACATCTTCTGCTACCGACGATAAGCCAGCTTTCGAGTCACCGTTCCAGTCGCCCTTCGATCAAGCTACATCATCCGGTGCTGCGCCAGATCCGGCTGCGATGGCAGC
>CAZLJL010000078.1:0-7285 GCA_964559785.1 uncultured Bifidobacterium sp. | reverse complement strand
CCGAACATCTTTCGGTCTAGCTGGATAAATTCCTTAAACCGTTTACGCTGGATAGTGGAATCCTGCTTTGTGAGCAAGCGATGCGGCGAGGTGATTTTTTGAATATTCTGTAGCCGGTAGGCCATGGCGATGGCATGTAATGAATTTTTTATACCGCCAACAGTAAAGTCACTGCCCTTCTCACTTACATCATTAATCTTCAACTTCAGATCTAATGCGGCCTTGATTAGTTTGGTATTTGGATTGGCTGCTGTATAGGCAGCATCGACAATCGACGCCAGAAAGCTCGCCATTTCTTTGCGGTCAGCATCAATGTTCCGTGCTTTGATAGGCGACTTGATATCAACTTTCTTCGGCGGTCGTTCAGGAAAGTACACCAATGGCCTGGCTGTTTTATCGAAATCGGCACGAACCAATGTACGAGCCGGCATATCTTTAATCGCCTCATAAATAACCGAGGCATTCTTCATGCCTTTGGTCGGGCTAAGGCGAACAAAAGGAGCGCCATCATGCATGATGGTCTCGGTCACCGGCTTCAGTAGCCTTGTCTGTGGCGTGGGATTCATTGCTATATTCCTGAGGGAGTTAGTTGAAAATCAAGCGCGCTGATCATGCCTGGGGGCTGAACACGGGGCTGGATGATGCAAGTCTTTGGTGGGCGCTTCTACAATCATCATCGAAAACTGTGCAGCGAACCTTAAGTATTCGGTCAGGCTTGCTTTCAGGGTAGTGATCGATGCATCACCACCCAAAGGGTATTCGCCGATCAAAAGAACATCATTCTCAGGCTGGCTTAATGCCAGCTTCACGCTAGCGATGCCCGTCAAGAGCAGGTTTGCGTTGAGTAGTGATGCATACACCGCTTCTCGCCGTTCTGCCTCCGGCTGTCCGATAGCACAACTCATGAGTACACACGGTGGTGATACCTGCCATTCGATCTGCAAAGAGATCTCTTCATCAAAATCGATCTTCCAGCTATCGATATCGTCTTGCGTGATCGCGACAATCTCCGGCATCGTCGGCCCTAGCTGATGCATCAGATACTGAAGGTCAGACAATTCCAAAGTGCACTCCACGCAGCGCAGAAGAGATCAGGGTATGTGTTGATGCCTTGAGTAAGCATGCAAGACATACACAGAACGGCTGCTGAGTATCGCGACTAGCGCGGGAGTTCCTTGCTTTGAATAAAGATAAGCGAGTTCAGAATGAAAATCTGAAATGCCAAGACTACAGCCAAGGCGGTGGCTAATTAAGGCGGGTAGCGATCAACGATGATCGCTCTGATATTACGTTTATCGGTATAAATCAGTGAATGCAGCAGCGGCAGCGCGATGATCAGCGACGCCATACACACTACTAATCGCCGCGACCCACTGCGCACCAAGATCGACCAGCGGCCGACTGTTCTCGACCGTCATACCACCGATCACGCAGATAGGCACTGTGAGTTCACTAATCGCACGCGTGATGATATCGGGTGGGGTTGTCACTTCGTATTTCTTGACACGGGAGGGATAGAAGCCGCCGAACGCTACATAGCTTGCGCCAGCAGCGGCAGCATCGCGCGCTAGCTGCAGATCACCATAGCAGGATGCGCCGACGATCTTGTCGCTACCGAGTTGCGCACGCACTATGGCGACAGAGGCATCCGTACCGCCGACATGAACACCATCGGCATCAAGCGCTTGGCACAAGTCGGTATGGTCATTAATGATCAGGGGAATATTCACGCGACGGCATAGCGCAAGAAGTGCCTGCGCCTGCTCGCGGCGCAAGTCTTGATTGGCTGTCTTGTGCCGGTACTGCAGTAGTACCGCACCCCCTTCGATCGCTTGCTCGCTAGCAGCGAGTAATTGGTCGGTGTCGTCCCAGTCGGGCGTGACAAGATAAAGGCCTTTCATGACGACTCCTTCGATCGATCTGGGATCCACTGACCTTGGGCAATCGCGAATGCATGTTCAAGGCAGTGTTGCGTGTAGTGCTGCGCGTCGTCGATCGCATCCTCGATCGCGCTCTTCAGTGCGAGCCGTGCGGCGATTGCAGACGCCAAAGTACAGCCTGAACCATGGTACTCGCCCGGCAGTCGCGGCCATTGCCAGCGACGTTGCGTCTCTTTCGATATCCAGCGATTGACGATCTGGTCGCCTTCGCCATGACCACCCTTGATCAATAGATGCGGCACGTCCTTCAGCAGGATCTGCGCTTGTTCATCCAAATCATGGGTATTGCATAGCTTACTTGCCTCGGGCAGGTTCGGCGTCAGCAGCGTCGCGAGTGCGCGCAGTGGTAACAATGCCTGCACTGCATCACCTTGGGTCAGTAAATCGCCGTGGCCGCTGGCGAGTACCGGGTCGAGCACAACCGGAAGCGCCGGATAGGTTTCACGTAGTTGCACTATGACGTCGGCGATGACCTGCGCATTGGCCGAGCTACCGACGATACCAATTTTTACGGCGTCGATGCGCGTGCCATGCTCAATGAGTACCCGCACTTGCTCCCGCACTATCGCGGGGTCGACCGGATGTACCGCATGCACATGCTGGTTGTCTTGCACTGTAAGCGCAGTGACGATGGGTAGCGGATGCGCACCCGCTGCTGTGATTGCCTGGATGTCAGCTTGTATGCCCGCGCCGCCGCTGGGATCCAACCCGGCAAACACCAGCACGCAGGGCACATTCCTGCTTTGCGTCATGCCACGCGACCTGCCATCGGTGACGAAGGTGAGGCAACAAATTTACGTGGGATTCGACCCGCCAGGAAGGCTTCACGTCCGGCTTCAATAGCGAGCTTCATGGCACGCGCCATACGCACGGGATCTTTAGCACCCGCGATCGCGGTATTCATCAACACGCCATCACAACCCAGCTCCATGGCAATCGCCGCATCGGATGCGGTACCAACGCCCGCATCGACGAGCACCGGGACCTGTGCCTGTTCGATGATCAAGGATAAATTCCATGGGTTGAGGATGCCCATACCCGAACCGATCAGCGACGCGAGTGGCATCACTGCGCAGCAGCCGATGTCTTCCAGCATCTTTGCTTGTATCGGATCGTCGCTGCAGTAGACCATGACGTCGAAGCCGTCTTTCACCAACACCTCGGCCGCCTTGAGTGTTTCTGGCATATTGGGGAAGAGCGTCTTTTCATCACCGAGTACTTCTAGCTTGACCAGCGTGTGACCATTCAACAGCTCACGCGCAAGTTGTAAGGTATAGATCGCGTCTTCTGCGTTGTAGCAGCCCGCGGTATTCGGCAGGATGGTGTATTTCGAGGGCGGCACCGCATCAAGCAGGTTGGGCGCGTTCGGGTCTTGGCCGATATTCACGCGACGAATCGCCACGGTGATGATCTCGGCTTCCGCTGCCTCGGTCGCCAGGCGAGTTTCATCAAGGTCTTTGTATTTGCCGCTACCGACCAGCAGTCGAGAGCGATAGGTTTTGCCGGCGATGACAAGTTGGTCGGCTTGCTGCTTGTCGCTCATTTCAGGATTCCTTGTACATCGAAAACGTAATGGATCCCGGCCTACGCCGGGATGACAGTATTGAGACTATTGGCTATTACATCGTCATACCGGCGCAGGCCGGTATCCAGGCTATTCATACTTCAAATTCAACTGCTGCCAATTACACTATTGAGACTATTGGCAATTACTTCGTCATACCGGCGCAGGCCGGTATCCAGGCTGTTCGTACTTCAAATTCAACTGCTGCCAATCACACGCAGATCCTATCAGCCGCCACCAATCGCTTTCACAATATCGACCTTATCGCCATCCGCAAAACGGCGCTCATGCCATTTCGCGCGTGGTACGACTTCACGATTCACTGCGATCGCAAGCGCCTGATTCGTCAGCGACAGTGCATCGATCAAATCTTGTAGACAGTCTTCAGCGCGCACTTCACGCGCCGCGCCGTTCAATTCAATCGCTACCATCACCGTCAGCCTCGAGTACCTGAGCGTTTGATTGCATTGCAACGCATGGCTTACTGTTTCTGGTAAATCTCGGCGCCACTCTTGACGAACTCGACCGCCTTCACTTCCATGCCCTTTTTCAGCGCATCCACTTCGGAAATGCCCTGCTTCTCTGCATAGTCACGTACATCCTGCGTGATTTTCATTGAGCAGAAATGCGGACCACACATGGAACAGAAGTGCGCGACCTTGGCAGAATCTTTGGGCAGTGTCTCGTCATGAAACTCGCGTGCTTTGTCCGGGTCGAGTCCGAGGTTGAACTGATCTTCCCAACGGAACTCGAAGCGTGCTTTTGACAGCGCGTTATCCCGTACCTGCGCGCCCGGGTGACCCTTGGCTAAGTCAGCCGCATGGGCCGCGATTTTATAGGTGATGATGCCGTCCTTCACATCGGTCTTGTTCGGCAAGCCCAGATGCTCTTTCGGCGTGACGTAGCACAGCATCGCGCAGCCATACCAACCGATTTGCGCAGCACCGATACCGGAGGTGATGTGGTCATAGCCAGGCGCAATGTCAGTGGTGAGTGGGCCTAAGGTATAAAACGGCGCCTCGTGACATTCCTTCAGTTGAATGTCCATGTTCTCTTTGATCAGCTGCATCGGCACGTGACCGGGGCCTTCAATCATCACTTGTACATCATGCTTCCAGGCGATCTGCGTCAGCTCACCCAGCGTACGCAACTCGCCGAGTTGCGCTTCGTCGTTAGCATCGTAAATAGAGCCAGGACGCAGACCATCACCCAGCGAGAACGACACATCATAGGCCTTCATGATGTCGCAGATATCTTCGAAGTGTTCGTACAGGAAGGATTCCTTGTGATGCGCCAGGCACCACTTGGCCATGATCGAGCCACCGCGCGAAACTATGCCGGTCATGCGCTTGGCGGTGAGCGGCACATAACGTAGCAAGACGCCTGCGTGAATCGTGAAGTAATCCACCCCTTGTTCGGCTTGCTCGATCAGCGTGTCGCGGAAGATCTCCCAAGTCAGATCTTCTGCCTTGCCATTCACCTTCTCCAGCGCCTGATAAATCGGCACCGTGCCAATCGGTACTGGCGAATTACGGATGATCCATTCACGCGTTTCATGGATGTGCTTGCCGGTAGAAAGATCCATCACCGTGTCGCCGCCCCAGCGAATCGCCCAGGTCATTTTTTCAACTTCTTCGCCGATGGACGAGGTGACGGCTGAGTTGCCGATATTGGCGTTGATCTTCACTAGAAAGTTCCGGCCAATAATCATTGGCTCGGATTCTGGGTGATTGATATTGGCTGGAATAATTGCGCGACCGCGCGCTACTTCATCGCGCACGAATTCCGGCGTGATCTCAGCGGGAATCGATGCTCCATAGGATTGCCCGGGATGCTGCCGCATCATCATCTCGGCCAGCTTGGCGCCATTCGGACCGGATGCCTTCAGGCTCGCAATATAGTCTTGACGACGCAGGTTCTCTCGAATCGCAATGTATTCCATCTCGGGCGTGACAATGCCTTGACGCGCGTAGTGCATCTGCGTGACGTTCTTGCCGGATTTTGCGCGACGTGGCTTACGGTGCAGATTGAAACGCAGCTCGGCCAGCTTGGGGTCACTCAAGCGCTCGATGCCATACAGGGAGGTAGGGCCGGCAAGTTCTTCAGTGTCATTGCGCTCGCTGATCCACTGGCCACGCAAGGGAGTGAGTCCCGAGCGAATATCTATCTTGGCGCTTGGGTCGGTGTACGGTCCCGAGGTGTCATACACGTATACCGGTGGGTTTTTTTCCGCACCAAATGACGCAGGGGTGTCGGACTGACTAACCTCGCGCATGGGTACCTGAATATCGGCGCGCGAGCCTGGTACGTATATCTTGCGCGAGTTGGGTAGCGGTTGAATCGCGGCTTCATCTACCGTGGCGGTAGCAGCGAGGAATTGCGGGTTAGCGGCGTTCATGGGCTTCCTTTACTCAGTTCAGCGCAGGAAGCGGGAGGAAGGGGTAGCACCCGAACATCGCTTCCCTACGCTGGCATTATCCAGATCAGGTTCGAGGGTATTTCTCACCCGGCGGGAGCGCCGGGACCCCTAGCGTTGGTAACCACCGAAGTGGTTCATAGCCAGATTATAGCGGGTACCGTAGCTTCGATCATGCAATCGAGCAGAGGCAACGATCATGGCGAAGGACTTGCGAGTCTGCCAATTAATGTTGCCCCGTCGGCATCAGTGCCTCGCCTTATAATCGCGGGTTACTTAACCCGACCGCAGCCCTGCAAATCATGGAACTGGCCAAGGCCTACGAGCCCGAAGAGATCGAAAAACACTGGCGCGCCGAATGGGAACAGCGCGGCTATTTCAACGCTACGCTGGATGCCAGCAAGCCCTCGTTCGCGATTCAGCTACCACCACCGAACGTGACTGGCACGCTGCATATGGGCCATGCGTTCAATCAGACCATCATGGATGGCCTGACACGCTACTACCGCATGCGTGGGCACAACACCGCTTGGATACCCGGCACCGATCACGCTGGTATTGCGACGCAAATCGTCGTCGAGCGACAGCTCGATGCACAGAAAATCTCGCGCCATGACCTCGGTCGCGAAAAGTTTCTGGAAAAAGTCTGGCAATGGAAAGAGCACTCTGGCTCCACCATCACAGGGCAAATGCGCCGTATGGGCGCTTCGACTGATTGGAGCCGCGAATACTTCACGATGGACGACAAAATGTCGACCGCTGTCACCGAAGTGTTCGTACGACTTTTTGAACAAGGCCTGATTTACCGCGGCAAGCGCTTGGTGAACTGGGACCCCGTACTCGGCACCGCTGTCTCTGATCTGGAAGTGGTGTCAGAGGAAGAAGATGGCAGCATGTGGCATATCCACTATCCATTGGTCGACGGCTCAGGCCATCTGACGGTGGCGACCACACGGCCGGAGACGCTACTCGGTGATGTGGCGGTAGCGGTTGACCCAACGGATGAGCGGTATGTGCATCTGGTTGGCAAGCTGCTGAAGCTGCCGCTGACGGATCGCGAGATTCCTGTCATTGCCGACAGCTATGTGGACAAGGAATTCGGTACCGGCTGCGTAAAAATCACACCAGCGCATGACTTCAATGATTACGCCGTCGGACAGCGTCACAACATGCCGCAGATCTCGATCTTTACGCTGGATGCGAAGATCAACGAGAACGCTCCTGAGAAATATCGCGGCATGGATCGCTTTGATGCGCGCAAGCAGATCGTCGCTGACCTCGATGCGCTTGGTTTACTGGAATCAGTGAAACCACATAAGCTAATGGTGCCACGTGGCGATCGCACTGGCGTGGTGATTGAACCAA
>CAZLJL010000077.1:0-7500 GCA_964559785.1 uncultured Bifidobacterium sp. | reverse complement strand
TCATTGATCAGCTTGATGCGCGTCGCGCGCAGGTCTATGTCGAGTCATTAATCGTCGAGATCAGCGCCGATACTGCGGCGCAACTCGGGGTGCAGTGGGCGGGACTATCGGGTGATGGTGGCCCCGGTTTCCGAGTCGGCGTATTGACCGGATTCAGTACAGGCGGCGATAACTTGGTACAGCAGGCGGGTGCCGCACTTTCTTCCAGCGCCGCACCTCTGGTGCCGGGTAATGGACTCACTGCATTACTGGCAAAACAGAACATCAATGGTCAGCTCGGGCTGGGCGTACTTGCGCGTGCGCTGGAAACTGATACCAAGGCAAATATCTTGTCGATGCCGAACCTGATTACGCTCGACAATGAAGAAGCACGCATTATGGTTGGCCAGAACGTCCCCTTCATCACCGGCCAGTTTACGACGGCGGCCTCGGGTGGCACTGCCAGCATCAATCCATTCCAGACGATCGAACGACGCGACATTGGCCTCTCGCTACGTGTACGCCCCACCATCTCGCAGGGCGGCACCGTGAAGATGGCGATTTATCAAGAGACTTCCAATATCCAGCAGTCGACGGCGTCGGGTCTAATTACCAGCAAGCGCTCGATCGATACCAATGTGCTGGTGGATGATGGTCAGATCATCGTGTTAGGTGGTTTGATTGAAGATACGGTGTCAGACTCTATCGAGAAGGTACCCGGCTTGGGGAATTTGCCGCTATTAGGCTATCTGTTTCGATATCAATCGAAGCGACGCACCAAGACCAACCTGATGGTTTTCCTGCGTCCCAATATTATTCGCAATGATGAGCAGAGTATCGCGCTGACCAGCGATCGCTACGACTATATTCGGCACGCGCAATCTAGCGTACAGCCGGTTCCTAACGTCCTGCTGCCAACCACTGAAATACCCCGACTCCCTCCGCTCGAGGCAGGTAGGCCGGTCGGTGGCGTTTTGCTCAATCGCGCTGCGCCGGTCACGGATTTCTCTTCGACCAAACCATCACCGGGTCCCGAGACTTTCCGGGTTGAACCACTGCAGATCGAGCAACGCTGACTCAGCATGTGCACGATTAATCCTACCGAGCGGCTATGAGCGCAGCAATGCAAGACCCTCGTTTGCTACCGTTCGCGTTCGCACGTGATTTTGGCGTACTGGCGCAGGCCGGCGCCCCGCAAGAATCAATCGATGTGTGGGTCTCGGAGGCAACCCCAGCTTCAGCACTGGCCGAGATCAGTCGTCGATTTGGCCGGGTGCGTGTGAGTACCCTACCGCGTGAGCAACTCGAGCGCGCCATCGCGCAAGCCTATGCCAGTGGTGGCAGCGATGCCGCACAAGTGGTCGGTGAGGTTGAGTCTGATCTTGACCTCGCACGTCTCATGCAAGAAATGCCCGCCGTCGAAGATTTACTCGAAGCGGCCGATGATGCGCCGGTCATTCGCATGATTAATGCGCTGTTGACGCAAGCACTGCGTGAGGGGGCCTCCGATATTCACATCGAGCCCTTCGAGCAAATTTCGATCGTTCGCTTTCGGATTGATGGCCGACTACGCGATGTGGTTCGACCCAAAAAAGGCATCCATGCCGCCTTGATCTCTCGCATCAAGATCATGTCGCAGCTGGATATCGCCGAGAAGCGGCTGCCGCAAGATGGTCGGATCACTTTACGTGTGGGTGGCAAGCCGGTGGATGTACGGGTCTCCACACTTCCCACCGGCCATGGTGAGCGCGCCGTTCTACGTCTGCTGGATAAAGAAGGTGGGCGCATGGATCTGCAGCAGCTCGGCATGAGCGAGCCCACCCAGCGGCAGTTTGATCAATTGATTTCGCAACCACATGGCATTGTGTTGGTGACCGGGCCGACCGGCTCGGGTAAAACCACCACGCTGTACGCAGCGCTTACGCAGCTCAACACCCCGACCACCAACGTTCTGACGGTAGAAGATCCGATCGAATATGAATTGCCTGGCATCGGTCAGACACAAGTCAATGCGCGCATCGACATGAGTTTTGCCAAGGCGCTGCGCGCCATTCTTCGGCAAGACCCGGATGTGATCATGATCGGCGAGATACGTGACCTGGAGACAGCACAGATCGCCGTACAAGCCTCACTCACCGGCCACTTGGTACTGGCGACTTTGCATACCAACGACGCCCCTGCCGCTATCACGCGCTTGCTGGATATGGGTATCGAGCCATTCCTATTATCTTCTTCATTGATTGGTGTACTGGCGCAGCGGCTAGTGCGCAAACTGTGTGCGTACTGCAAACAGTTTGATGGCACCCAATGGCATGAAGTGGGTTGTGATAAATGCGCCCGCACTGGCTATCACGGCCGGGTCGGTGTTTACGAGCTACTACTCACCACCGATCAGATTCGCGCACAGATTCATGAACGCGCTTCTGAGGCGCAGATTCGCGATACTGCGTTGCGCGATGGCATGCGCACCATGCATGAAGATGGCGAGCGATGGGTAAAGGACGGCACCACCACCGAAGCCGAGCTGCTCAGAGTCACCAAGGAATAATTCGTGCCCGCCTTTCGCTACGAAGCCGTGAATGCGACTGGCGCGACCAGTAAGGGAATATTGCGTGCAGACAGCCCGCGCGCAGCACGTTCCGATTTGCGCGCGCGCGGTTTGGTGCCGCTGGTACTCGAATTGATCATCGGCGAACCTGCGGCTGGCGAGCGGCGCGCATTCCGCTTCGGCGACAAGCTATCCACTACCGAGCTGGCTCTGTTCACCCGACAACTTGCCTCGCTACTTGGGTCAAATCTGCCGATGGAGCAAGCCTTTGATGCGTTGATGGAGCAGGCAGAGCGGCCTTACTTGCGTGAGCTGACCGCCGCCATCCGATCCGATCTGATGGGTGGTACGTCGCTGTCAGATTCGCTCGCCAATCATCCGAAGGATTTTGCGGATATTTATCGCGCCTTGGTCAACGCCGGTGAACAAACCGGCCAGCTTGCGCCGGTGCTATCGCGCTTGGCAGATTACATAGAAGGTCGTAACGCACTCGTACAAAAACTTCGTCTCGCCTTTACCTACCCGGCCATCGTTACCGTCGTCGCATTCGCGATTGTCATCTTTTTACTCACCTATGTGGTACCGCAGATTGTGTCGGTATTTGCCAGCACCAAGCAGCAGCTGCCACTTTTAACCACCATCATGCTCGCCTTATCCGGATTCGTACGCCAATGGGGGTGGCTGGTGGCTTTGGTGGCGATCACCGCATTCACACTGTGGCGACGTAGCCTGCGCGACCCTGAACGAAAGTTGCGGTGGCATCGCTGGCTATTGCGCGCCCCCTTGATCGGTCGCTTTCAGCGCAGCCTGAACACCTCACGCTTTGCCAGCACGCTGGCGATCACGACCAATGCGGGGGTACCAATCTTGCGTGCACTGCATACCAGCCGCGATACGCTTTCCAACATGGCCATGCGGCAGCAAGTGGATGAGGCGACAAATGCGGTACGCGAAGGTGTGAGTCTTGCGCGTGCACTCGGCGAACAACAACACTTCCCTCCCATGCTGATTCACATGATCCGCGCCGGAGAAGCTACCGGTGAGTTACCCACCATGCTCGAGCGCGCCGCGCACATGCAGGCGCAAGATCTGGAACGACGCGCACTGACGATTGCTGGCTTGCTGGAGCCGATGCTGATTCTGACTATGGGTGTCGTCGTACTACTGATCGTGCTTGCGGTGCTGATGCCAATCATCGAGATAAATCAGTTAGTACGATGAGGCGAGATGCAATGAAACGTCTGCCTATCGTCCTGAGTTTTTTGCTATTTCTCTTATTGTGCGCATCACTGACATATTGGGTGCTGCAATGGACAGCCCCAGTAACACGTCCATTGATCGCGCCAGTGATTGCCGAGCGAGCCCTGCCCACCATGTCTGCAGCTGCCAATCTGTTTGGCGGTCATGCTGATGCGATCGCTACCGTTCCAGTGCAGTTGAGCGGAATTATCATGGCCAACCGTGATGTCGATAGCGTTGCGATCATCGGCGTTCCAGGTAAACCCGTACGCGCGCTTCGGGTGAAGGCCGAGATAATCGAAGGGCTGACCATAAAACAAATCAAACCACGCAGCGTGGTGCTGGACGAACGGGGCGTGGAGCGCGAGGTGCGATTACCCGATTTTGCTCCGAGCCCGGATAAAGCCGCAGTGGTGTCGCCTAAATAATCCTCACCCACACTTTAATAATTTTCATTTTTACAATTAAACCCTCCGCTATTCAGGTATTCAAGGCCCACTCCTCTCCGAGCACGGCGCCTCATTCGATGATTTATTGAGCGCGCTAACGCCAAACACGCCATCTCCGATGTAAATCCATGCGTAATCAAACGCTATTGCTAATTGTTTTAAGCCCTGATGTCCGCTAACCTATAGCGGCTTGTTAATCTTGCAGGTAAAAACCTGCCCCGTGGGGCAAGCAATAAGCCCACGAGGTTTTCCGTAATTTGGAGTCCAATGCGCGTAGCTGTCATCGGCGGCGGTGTCGTCGGAGTATGTACTGCCTATTTCCTCGCCGAGACAGGGCATGAGGTCACCGTGCTGGAGCGCTACGGGAACGTCGCGCAAGAGAGCAGTTTCGGTAATCTTGACCTGATGGGTCCGGCCTCGGTGCGCCCTTGGTCCATGCCTGGCACCGTTCGACGCGTACTGGGTATGCTGATGCGGCCCGAGTCGCCAATGGCCTTCAGCGCAAAATTCGAACCGGCGATGTGGGGTTGGCTACGTCGTCTAAGCGCCGAGTGCGAGATACAGCGCTTCAAACAAAACCAACTTCGTCTTCATCGCCTCGCCAGCTATAGCCACGAACTGATGCAGCACTTGGCCCAGGTGCACGAGTTGGATTTTCAGCAGCGCACTGGTGTCATGATGATGTTCCGTACGGCGCGCGATCTGGATCAGGCGCACCCCATGATGGAGACACTGGGCGATGCTGGTGTGCGTACCGAGTTACTCGATCCCGATGGTGCGGTACAACTCGAGCCCACCTTATCGACGCAAACCCCGTTTCAGGGCGCGCTCTTCATGCCCGATGACTGGAGCGGTAACTGCCCTCTGTTCGTGCGTCAGCTAAAAGGCATTGCCCAGGAACGCGGTGTTGAGTTTCAGTTCAACTGCGAGGTGGATGCGATCCAACCAGAATTAGGTGGTGTCAGCTACCGCGTGGGCGATAAAACCTTCGACGTAGATGCCATCGTGATTGCAGCGGGCGCCGAGAGCGGCAGACTGCTACGCGGCATCGGCATCAGCCTGCCGATGTATCCAGTAAAGGTGTACTCGGCTTCCACCCAAATTCAGGAATACGACCTCGCACCGAATGTGTCGGTGTATGACGATACCTATCGCGTCGCACTCACCCGCTTGGGTAAGCGTATCCGTATCGCTGGCTGTGCTGAGCTTGGCTCTAATAATTTCGATTTGAACCAGAAGGCCATCGATACGCTGGTCAAGGTAGCCGATGACTGGTTCCCTAACGCCGCCAACTACCGCACAGCGACCTTCTGGTGCGGCCCTACGGCGACGCTGCCGGAAGGTGTGCCCCTGGTCGGCAGCACTACGCACAACAACGTGTTCGTGAATGCAGGTCATGGCGCGGGTGCTTGGGCGCTGGCCGCTGGCAGCGGCAAATTAGTGGCAGACATTGTCTCCGGTCGCCGCACCGAAATTGATACCGATGGACTGACACTGACACGTTATGGCGACCGCGTCCGCTGATTCGCGGATTTACAGCGTCGCCCGTGTGCGCGATATCGAGCGCACCGCCATGTCCGCCCTACCCGAAGGCACGTTAATGTCACGCGCAGGTGCAGCGACTGCGCAACTCGCGCTATCGATGCTGGGGTCGGACAACACAAGTTCTGTATTGGTTTTGGCTGGCCCCGGTAACAACGGCGGTGATGCGCTCGAGGCTGCTGCCCTGCTGGCCCAACGAGGTCAGCGTGTGTTTGTGGTGTTGATGGCCGACCCACAGCGATTACCCAACGATGCCCAAGTAGCTTACCAACATGCGCTGAGCGCAAAGGTGGCATTTGTCGATCGTTTTGATGTGACTGCACGCTGGTCCTTGGCGATTGACGGTTTGTTTGGCATTGGGTTGGCTCGCCCCTTGGAGGGGCCGTTTGCTGCAGCGGTTGAGCAAATCAACGCGCTGGATTGCAAGGTTCTGGCAATTGATGTCCCGAGCGGTCTGGATGCCGATAGCGGTCGTGTCATCGGCGGTCATGTCGCGGTGAAAGCAGATACCACGCTGACCTTCATCGGTGACAAGCCTGGCTTACATACCGGCTCTGGGCGTGACTACGCAGGCAAGGTGGTGGTCGACACGCTCGAGCTTGACCTTGAGAGCTATGGTGCGCCGCTGGCGCGATTGATCACGCCCGCGCTGTTTCCGAATGTATTCACGCCGCGCGCGCACGCCTCCCACAAGGGAAGCTTCGGCGACGTCACGGTGATGGGTGGTGCAGCCGGCATGAGTGGTGCTGTGCTACTGGCAGCGCGTATGGCAGCGATGGCGGGTGCCGGACGTGTATTCGCAGCATTTGCCGCAACACCACCCGCGTTCGATCCAGTCCATCCCGAATTAATGTGTCGCGACGCGCATGCGATTGATTTGCAGCAGGGCGCCGCGGTGGTCGGGCCTGGTCTGGGCATCTCACGCGATGCACACGACTTGGTCGCACGCACGCTATCAACTCGCCTGCCCCTGGTACTCGATGCCGATGCGTTGAATTTGGTGGCGCAGGAATATGGACTTCAACAGCGCTTGGCACGTCGCCGTGCACCGACCCTGCTGACACCACACCCGGCTGAGGCGGCACGGCTGATGGGCTCGGATACCGAGCAGGTGCAAGCCAATCGACTTAGCGTCGCGGCAGAGTTGGCCTCGCGCTTTAACGCCTGCGTCATCCTCAAAGGCTCAGGCAGCATCGTTGCCGCACCTGATGGTCGTCTGGCAATCAACACCACCGGTAACGCAGCGCTGGCCACGGCTGGTAGTGGCGATGTACTGGCGGGACTCTGCGGTGCGCTCCTGGCGCAGCACCACACGACGTGGGAAGCTGCACTCGCTGCCGTCTGGCTACACGGCGCAGCCGCAGATCAGATGGTGGCCGACGGTATCGGGCCGGTCGGGGTTACCGCGGGCGAGTTGTTACCCTTTGTACGGCGCTGCCTGAATCAAAAACTTCTTTAGATGCGCAAACAGACTTCATGAAAGTCACCGTCTCCGCAATCATCTTTGCCCAGATGTCTGATGTGCGGCGTACCGACACTACGCCCGATGACATCAAAATTTGGAATGCCGCCTCACCCGATTGGCGCACAGCAGCTGCAGAAGTTAGCGCTATTTGTCGGCCGCGATACGACCTGCACTAATCGTAATCTGCCGCTGACACAGCGCCGCAATCGCGCTGTCGTGCGTTACCAGCACCAGCGTAGAGTGCTGCTCGCGGTTGAGCTGAAACATCAAACCAATCA
>CAZLJL010000076.1:0-7560 GCA_964559785.1 uncultured Bifidobacterium sp. | reverse complement strand
GTAGAGGCGGTTGTAGTCGGTGGCGTCTCTTACACCGATTTCAATTTACTCAAGGGGGCGCTACTGCCACCCGTGGTTTAAACCAATCTGCTCGTGATTGCCCGAACTCATCAGTCTCGCTAATGGACCAAGACATAGAGTTTTCTATCCGGTATTGGTATTGTTAACTAGATTGGTATGAAGGTCAGAATGCTAGAACCACCAAATACTCCCCGAGTAGCAGTTCGTCGGGCTTGGCTGGCGGGCGATGTTAAGTTTGGGTAAACGTTCTTCCTGTGGGTAAAATGCGGTGAGAAGAAGAACAGCAAGGCGAGGGACTATGTTTAAAAGTGCGATCCTCCTCGGTTTATTCAGCGTTAGCTGTGGCGTGCACGCAGAATGGGATGTGCCCATCGCGGCCACAACGGAAGCTAAATACTACGCAGATCCTGAAACAAAACGAAGCGCGGTGATTCCGAGTGTATGGATACTGGCCGACTATGATCACCTTCAGCAAAGGGACGACGATTCCCTAAAACATCTATCGGTCAAGATGTTGAATGAAGCTGACTGCGTGGCAGGAAAAATCCGCATGGTGAGTTCGATCTACTACTCGCTCGCTATGGGCAAGGGAGATGCGCTCAGCTTCTCTACTTTTGCTACAGAGTGGAGCCATCCCGCATCTCGCTCACCGTCGGCTTCCATCTTTGAGTATCTCTGCCCCAGGAAGTAATAGAGCTAAGCCAAGATTTGGGATTATTGATTTCAGCGGAGTCGATTTGATAGCGTTGAACCGCTTTATGTCACCCGCTTGCAAATATCCAGCGCTATTTCGCGCTTATGTACAAGCTAAGCTGATGATTTTGGGTTTGCTGCCGGCACTATTGATAGCAGCGAGTGGCTCTTGCCATGCTGACTCTGTTTTGAGAAACCTGGAAATTACGCAGTGTGAGGCGGGTGATATCGTCACTTGGGGTGACGGCCAGGATAGGGCGCTTGCCGTTGATACACTGACGTTCCACTACGCTCATGTAGGCGCGCCACTTTGGTTCGAACAGCAACAAGTATTAGACCTGCTGAAAAAAGTCACGACTGAATGGTCACGGTGCGGCATTCCAGCAAAGGCAGGTCTTGTAGATTCTGCGACTCGCCCGAGTGGCAAAGACATCATTATTCGCTGGGACACGGCTAGCAATGCCGGACATTTTGGTCTCTCGGATATTTCGCGACACCAGTTGTTACTTGGCGCGGAAGCATTTCGGCTACTTAATCAGCGGAATCCCACAAATGATTCGTTTGCAACCCTGCAAATGGTGTTGTCTCACGAGATCGGTCATTTTTATGGGCTGATGGACCATTCACGGCGCTGCATCGATACCCTCTCCTATTACCACGATGGTAAAGGCGGTCAATGTCGAACCCGTCACCCGGAAGCATTCAAGCGCTTTAAGGAGTATCGCTCGTCATTACCAACGGCTTGCGATATACAGCGATGCAGAATTTTGAATGGAAAACGCTGAACGCTTCAATGGTCAGGGTCGAATCGGCGAAGGATTTTTGCTAGCGATTGCTAAAACAGTTTTACTTATCGCGCCGCGGCAAGTGCTAATTCAAGTTTGGTGGGCTTAAGGCAAGAGCGGCGAGCTAGATTTGGTTCAAAAACACGTTTAGCCGCCCTCAATCAAGCTGACTTCAGTAATCTGCATGTTGTGGCGCTCGGGATAGCGCTGGGTCAGATAATCAAGTGCGCTCTCTTTCGAGATAGCGGATATCGTTGCAGTGATGAGTGCGGTCGTACGACTGCCTTCCTCTGCGGTATTCGTGAAGCTGTAGCGGATAATGGCTCGGCAGGTCGACATCGTATTTGTCACCGGGTAGGGTTAATGTGACTAACCCGGTGAGTATAGAACGCTTTCTGATTCTGGCCGAATTTGGCAGGCGTGATAATCGGTGAATAATGACCTTATTAGCCCTGTTGGTAAATCTGGTACTGAAGGCAAGCGCTGTCACGGCGCGCCGCTCAGCACCCAATCGGCCAGTAACTTGGCTTCGGACGGCTCTAAAATCCCTTGTGGGGGGTGCGACTCGCTGTCGCCCCAGCGTCCTGCGCTGCCCTCCCGAATCCGGCGAGCCAACTCGGCGTTGATCTTTTTACCTTGGTAGCGCCTTGCGATATCGCGCATCGCTGGCCCGGAGGATTTGCCATTGATCTCGTGGCAGTTAGCACAGCCGTTATTGGCAAATAAGGCCCTGGCGGCAGTCACGTCGGCTGGCTTCATCTCGGCGCTGGCCATGGTTGCCGTGGCGCCCAAGGTCAGTGTGAACAGCAATTTACGTAATGAATGGGATGGCATGGTGTCGGCTCCGGTTGCTTGTACTGTTGAATATTGTCCCAACGGTGATTTGGGAAATCTTGGGTCTAGATCAAATTTTTGGGTGCTTGATTTCGGTATCGAATGGACCGTTACCCGAAGACGTGAGCAGCCATGACTTGGCTCAGGCTTGGCACACTTGCTTAGGCGGGGTATCTTTTAATCGGGTAGCGTGGCAAGTATTACGATTCTCGCAATAAGTGTCGCGCCGGTTTCAATGCCTAATTTTTTCAAATAGTTCTTTCAATCAGCATGCGTTATCGAATCAAGTATGGTTCGCCAGTTATTTATCTTTGCCTCATATTGGGTCTTGCCAGCTGTTCGGTGGACCCGATGGAAGCTTGCATGAAGCAAGGGCTAGAGAAAAAACTGCCAGCAGATGGCGCTAATCGGGGCGCCTATATCAAGGCGCGTGAACAGGTTAGGGTAGAGTGTGAAAAAAAATTGAAGTAATCACTTGGCAGGCCATAGCCTCGACCGAAACGTCGGCAATAAAGTCAGCATCTCCAGCCAAGAAATACCCAAGGCCACGCCAACTCGCTGTATGACCGAAATTCCCCCCGAATCTCAGACGCACTGGTCCTCCTCAGACACGCTCGCACCACTTCTATTTGTGCTGGTCTGGAGTACGGGCTTTATCGTCGCTAAATTCGGCTTGCCCTACGCGCCTACGCTCACATTTTTATTGCTGCGTTTCGGTGGTGTTTTACTCATCCTGCTACCGACACTTGTATTGGTCCGTGCGCCCTGGCCAAGCGGTTTGGTTTTGCATATCGCAGTAGCAGGTGTGTTGGTACAGGCGGGATATTTGTCGGGCGTCTGGTCTGCAATCAAGTTAGGTACGCCCGCTGGATTAGCGGCGCTGATTGTCGGTTTGCAGCCAATGCTGACTGCACTCTCTGCTCGTTGGGTAGGCGAGCGTTTGAGCATTCAGCAGTGGATGGGCCTGATACTTGGCTTGGTGGGCGTGGCGTTGGTGGTGAAAGATAATCTCAAGCTAGACGCTGCATCCTCGACCGGCATACTGTTGTGTCTTATGGCTCTGGTCTCGATCACTGCAGGTACGCTGTATCAAAAGCGGTTTTGTCCTCGATTTGATTTGCGATCGGGTGCGCTGATTCAGTTTGCGGCGTCGATTATTCTGGTGTGTCCGTTAGCGTGGTGGCTGGAGGACTTGGATTTTTCGTTGAGTGCCGTCGTATGGACACCTCAGTTTATTGGGGCCTTGTGCTGGTCGATTTTTGCATTGTCGATTGGTGCGATGTTTTTACTGTACGCACTCATTCGGAAAAATGCAGCGACGCATGTGTCCAGTCTGATGTATCTCACGCCGCCGGTGACCGCATTAATGGCATGGGCCTTGTTTGGTGAATCATTTACCATTGCCGGTGCTATCGGTATTTTACTCACGGCGACCGGGGTCGCCTTTGTTGTTCGAAGATGATCATTTGCTATGAGAGACAGTGCCAAAGGTCGTGAGTATTTCCGACATTTTTTGCCGATTACTACCCGTTGGGCAGATAACGACGTGTATGGCCATGTCAACAATGTGGTGTTCTACCAGTGGTTTGATACGGTAGTGAATCAGTTTTTGATCTCACGCGGCACACTGGATATTCATGGCGGTGATGCGATCGCTCTGGTGGTCGAGACCCACTGCAATTACTTTTCTCCGGTGGCATTTCCGGAGCCAATCACTGCTGGTTTATGCGTGGTCCAGTTGGGTAAATCCAGCGTGCGCTATGAGGTGGGCATATTCCGCGGAGATGATGAAGTGGCCAGCGCCCAGGGGCACTTCGTCCATGTCTATGTCGATCGTGCCAGCCGGCAGCCCACAGCCATCCCCCCTCAAGCGCGAGCACTGTTGACCTCGATTCAGGCTCTGAGCTCCTAATAAGGGCGGGGTCAGGTTTTCCTATCTCATCAGCCTGGCGGCGTGCATGCCGTTTGAGCGGCGCTATCAATTAGGCAATTGATGAATTATTTTCCGAAGTCATAGTTTTTTTTGAATATTTTTGGCGTTTGTTTTGATGCGGCGCGGTACGGCGCCCTTAGGCAATACCGGGCTCACGAGAACATCTGACGCAAATTCAATGAACTGACGATAGTGGGGCTTCTGTGCGCTGCCGCAACCCACTCCATTGTCAGAACTCAGTCGTAGTAGCGCGCTACTACCACACCACCCCATTCGTGAAGAATAATCCGTTCACCTACAAAAGAATCAAGCATCGAAGAATGCCTAAAATTATTCACACCATGATTCGAGTGTTCGATCCCGAGCGCTCCATCCGTTTTTACAGCGAAGGCTTCGGCTTTGCGATCAGTCACCGTCTCGACTTCGACGATTTCTCATTGATTTACCTGCGTAACCCAGAGAACGACTTCGAGATCGAGTTGACCCACAACAAGGGTCGCACTGAGCCTTACACGCATGGCGATGGCTACGGCCACTACGCCTTCGTCGTTGATGAGCTTGAGCCTATGCAGAGCAAGCTCGAACAGCTTGGCTACAGCCCGCTACCCATTAAAGAATTCAAGCGTGATGATGAGTTGCTCGCGCGCTTTTTCTTCGTACAAGACCCCGACGGCTACAAGATAGAAGTACTGCAGCGGGGAGGGCACTATCGATAACAAGAATCTCTGCACCATCGGATTTCAGGAGTAAAGCCCCGCAATGGGCTTAGTACACAAGAAAATAAGGAGACAATCATGTACACACCCGCAGAACCGAAGCGCCGTAAGTTCTTCAAAATTGCGACTGCTGGCACGGTAGCTACTGCTGCTGGCGGCTTGCCGATGATGTTCACGCCAAACGCTGCACTCGCCGAAGAAGCACTAGGTAGCGCAGCTTTCAAAACCATCGTCAAAGTTGCGCGCGATATTTTCCCGCACGATCGTTTTGAAGATGAGTTGTATGCCAATGCCGTCGGCGTCTACGCAGATCAAGTGAAGTCGAATGCCGATCTGCGTAAAACCCTGATGGACGGTGTCGCAAAAGTCAACGCTGAGGCGCAAGCGCGTTATGGCAAGGCCTACGCAGATGTTGCAGCCGAAGTAGATCGCGCGAGAATTTTGACTGATATGGCGAAGGCCAAAGACCCGTTCTTCGGCAAGCTGCGCGGCGATCTCGTTGTCAGCCTCTATAACCAGCCAGCCGTTTGGGCCAAGCTTGGTTATCAAGGCGCGTCGGCCCAGTACGGCGGCTACATCAACCGTGGCTTCGCCGATCAGACCTGGATGGACGAGCTCTGATCCCAGCTTACATAACAACGAATATCAGGAATAGAGGAGACAACCATGAGCAAGAAATTCAGCCTCGACGATGAAGTCGTCGTGATTGTGGGTTCGGGTGCCGGTGGCGGTACATTGGGTAATGAGTTAGCGCAAAAAGGCATCGATGTTGTGATTCTTGAGGCGGGCGGTCGTCATGAGATCAATGATTTCGAGAACGACGAATGGCCGATGTTCAGCAAGATTTCCTGGCTCGACAAGCGCACCACTTCGGGAACTTGGCGCGTATCGAATGACTTCCCGAATCTGCCAGCATGGATCGTTAAAGCAGTGGGCGGCTCGACAACGCACTGGGCGGGCGCTTCTCTGCGCTTCCAGAAGCACGAGTTCAAAGCGCGTACGGTGTACGGCGAAGTGGGCGGTGCAAACCTGCTGGACTGGCCGATCACGCTGGATGAGCTGAATCCGTATTACGCGCGTGCTGAGCACAAGATGGGCACCACCGGCACTAACGGTATCCCTCGTCTTCCAGGTAACAACAACTACAAAGTACTGGCAGCTGGTGCGAAAAAGATGGGCTACAAGCACTACCACACCGGGAATATGTCGATCAACTCGAAGCCACGCGATGGTCGTGGTTCTTGCCAACAGATCGGCTTCTGCTTCCAGGGCTGTAAGTCGGGTGCGAAGTGGTCCACGCTGTACACCGAGATCCCGAAGGGTGAAGCAACTGGTCACCTCGAGGTGCGCTCAGGTGCACAAGTTCTGAAGATTGAGCATAATGCCAAAGGTCGTGCGACGGGCGTGCTGTATGGTGACTCGAAAGGCAACCGCTTCTTCCAGAAAGCGAAAGTGGTGTGCGTGGCGGGTAACTCGATCGAATCGCCGCGTCTCTTGTTGAACTCGGCCTCGAACATGTTCCCGAATGGCTTGGCGAACTCGTCGGGTCAGGTCGGCAGAAACTACATGCGTCACATGACCGCATCGGTGTATGGCATCTTCGAAAAGCCAGTACACATGTTCCGCGGTACTACGATGGCGGGGATCATCAAGGACGAGTCGCGTCATGATCCGAAGCGTGGCTTCGTTGGCGGCTATGAAATGGAAACGCTGTCGCTCGGCGTGCCATTCATGGCAGCTTTCTTGAACCCGGGTGACTGGGGCCGTGACTTCTCGAACGCGATGGATGCGTACGACAACATGGCCGGTATGTGGCTGGTCGGCGAAGATATGCCGCAGGAATCCAACCGCATTACCTTGCACGCGACCGAGAAAGACCAGTTTGGTCTGCCGATCCCGAACGTCAACTTCAGCGATCACGGTAACGATATCGCGATGCGTAACCACGGCTTCCAGCAAGGCAAGGCGCTGTATGAGTCGGTAGGTGCCAAGCGTGTGATCTTCACTCCGCCTTATCCGTCGACGCATAACCTCGGTACTAACCGGATGAGTGCCAAGGCGCGTGATGGCGTGGTAAACAAGCACGGTCAGACGCATGACATCAAGAACCTGTTCGTGTCGGATGGCTCGCAGTTCACCACTGGTGCATCTGAGAACCCGACGTTGACTATCGTTGCATTGGCGATTCGTCAGGCTGAGTTCATTGCTAATGGTCTGCGTAATCGTACGATCTGATCGTTGATCTGACAGGGTCAATCAAGACCTTGTACAAAGCCGCCCCCGTGTTGGGGGCGGCTTTCGTTTCAGCAGGAATGGGCTTTATAGCGGCTGATTGCTTCAAATAGCAAAAGACCAGCAGGAGACATCCGTATGTGCGACATCTATACCAGTGCTGACCCGATTCATTATGAGCAGCGTACTCGCTCGGTACGTATTCATGGCATGGTCACCAGTATCCGGCTCGAGAATTTGTGCTGGGACATTCTGGCGCGCATCGCCGCCAAGGATAAGCTGACGACTAACCAGCTGATCTGCAGGCTGCATGAAGAAATCGTCGAGCGTCAGGGCAAGGTCGAGA
>CAZLJL010000075.1:0-7725 GCA_964559785.1 uncultured Bifidobacterium sp. | reverse complement strand
AGACAAGAAATAATGGCGCATGAAACATGGAATCCGTGACCAAGGTCGCTACCAAGCCTAGCCCTAAAATTCTATTCGGTGGCGTGGCGCTGATTGCCTGCTTGATGCACGCCGCGAGAAACAGCAAATAACTGAATACGCCGAGCAAGCCAAGCTGTATACCAAATGCAATAAACTGATTGTGGGGATGAGCGCCCCCGACAGCACACCACTCGGCACTTTCAGCAACCCTGCAGAATTCTTTTCGGTATGAACCTGTACCAAAACCCTGCAGCGGCCGCTCCGCGATTAACAACAGCCCTTTTTCTATGTACTCAAGTCGCTGACCGACCGAGGTTAACTCTTTTCTTTCTCTGGCCTGATATTCAGACACAGCCTGATCCAATCTATTTTTAAATCCTGATGAAAATTCGATTGTCAGAAGCGCCACTACCAAAAACAGGACCAAAGTCCAAGCCACCTTCTTTACGTCATCAAGGAAAATCAAAAAGATAACTGCATTGAAGACCAGCGATACATAGCCCGTTCTGCCATGCACAAAGAAAAGAATGTCGACCGCACTGATCAGTGCGATCAGATAAAACAGATATTTCTTGTGACCAGCACTCTCAAAACGCCCTTTTACCGCAAAAATCAGCACAAAAAATGACATCATTAAATTTTGTGCAATGTGATCTTTGAAGACAAAGTGATTACTGCGTAAACCGAAGCCGAAGTTATTTAGCTCAAAATACGAAAAAATAACACTCGCCAATGAAAAAACTAATGTCAGCGACATAGCCGCGCAGAAAGCCATTAGGCCACGGCGACGCCAACGCTCCTCTTGCATCAGGCTGAGAGCCGGCAAAATAAAGAGTAACTTAGCGTACTTTCGGATCTGGAATAGGATTTCTCCTTGCGCCCCGCTGGAATAGGTGGCGCCGTAAAGAATCACTACAAACAAACCGGCAGTGGCGTAAGCGAACCAGTTTTTATCAAGCGCACGCAAACGAACAACGTACCCCCCCGCTGCCAGCCAGGCTAACAAGGTGATACCCATCAACAAATTAGCCAACGCAGTACTTATCGGCATGAAAAAAATCGCGCCGATAAGAAACGACTTGGCCATCCTGTCGATAACAGGAATTGGCTCACCAACCATGAATTGAATCGGGCGGAGTCTCATAGACCGAGCACGCCAGATAAGCCGCGAGTGACTCCGACTTGAACAAGAGTCGAATTTCTGCTCATAGAACAGTCCGCCAAGATCGACGCGCTAGGGCAAGAAAATCGCTGAGTAATCGTGAAAACAAATTTCAAGTTTTAATTCTGCAACCGCCTTGGAGGTGTGCAGCATCCTTACATTAACGGTTAGTTTCAAACACCAAGCGCGGTGCGCTCAAGGTGCAGAACACGGGCAAGACAATTTATATTTTTATTGTTAAAAATATAGTATAAAGTATTTTCGTTACAGCATTAACTGCAGGGCGAGTATGGTCTCTACAGCGTTTGGGTCACGCTATCTGGGGCGAGCCGCGAGTCCGAAAAGTGTTAGTTAGTTTTTACGCGGCAGCCGCCCCATCAGATAAAACTCCTCATTCGGCCGCATGCCAATCGAGTTTGCAATACGATTCGACATCCCAAAAAATGCGGTGATCGTCGCTATATCCCAAATATCTTCGTCGTCAAATCCATGCGCATGCAGCGAAGCATAATCAGCGTCATTAACCGCAGCTGAGTCTAAACATACCTTCACTGCGAAATCCAACATAGCGCTTTGTCGTGGCGTAATATCTGCCTTCAAATGGTTTACAGCCACTTGGTCGGCCACTAACGGATTCTTGGCGTAAATACGTAGCAATGCGCCGTGTGCCACCACACAGTACAGACAATCATTCTTGGCGCTGGTGGCAGTGACAATCATTTCGCGGTCTGCTTTGGAAAGATTCCCGGTCTCCTTTAGCATTAGCGCATCGTGGTAAGCAAAAAAAGCACGAAACTCAGCCGGACGGTGGGCCAGTGTCAGGAATACATTCGGTACAAAGCCGGCCTTTTCCTGCACCGCGAGAATCGCCTCGCGAATATCATCCGGTAAATTTTTCAGGTCAGGTAATGGAAAACGTGAGATGGGTGAGGAAGTCGCCATTAAGCATCTTTCGCAAATTGTAATTGGTAGAGGTGCGCGTAAACACCGCCGGCTTTTAACAGCTCGGTATGACTGCCTATTTCGACGATACGACCATGCTCCAATACAGCGATTCGATCGGCACGTTCGATGGTTGAAAGTCGATGTGCAATCACCAAGGTGGTACGACCCTTCATTAAGGAGTCTAATGCTTGCTGAACCGCACGCTCGGACTCGGAATCAAGTGCAGAAGTCGCTTCATCCAAGATCAGAATCGGTGCATCCTTGTAGATCGCGCGCGCGATAGCGAGTCGTTGGCGTTGCCCGCCTGATAAACGCATCCCATTGTCACCAACAGAAGTTTGAACACCATCTGGCAGACCGGCGATGACCTCCTCCAGATGCGCCGCGCGTAACGCAGCGTTAATTCGCTGCAAATCTGGATCAGGGTCGCCGTAGGCAATATTCGCCGCAATGGTGTCGTCAAACAAAACTACGTGCTGACTGACCATGGCGATCTGCGCGCGCAAACTCGCCAAGTCAATGTGAGCGATCGGCGTACCATCTAACAAAATCTGTCCTGCAGATACTGAGTAAAACTCTGGTACCAGATTCACCAGCGTGCTTTTACCACCACCCGACATACCCACCAAGGCTACCGTCTCACCCGGTGCAATAGTCAGATTGATATCCAATAATGCTGAATCGCTTACATCAGGGTAGTTGAAGCTCACGTTACGAAAGTTCAGCTCACCTTTGGCACGCTGACGCAGTGAGACACCACCGACACGCTCAACAGGCTCATCCATCATCCCGAATACACGCTCGCAAGCCGCCATACTTCTCTGAAGCGGACCGCTGATGTTAGCGAGATGCTTCATCGGCGTCAGAATCAGCAACATTGCGATGATGAAAGACGTAAAGCCGCCAACGGTCATCTGACCGTCACCGGCCTGCATCAGCGCTATCGTAATGATGATAGCGACCGAAATCGCGTTAAGTAGCTGCGTGATCGGTTCAGTGGTTGCAGCCGTACTCTCTTGCCGCAACATGAAGCCGCGAAGACGATCAGCACGTCGTGCGAACCGTGTCGCCTCATAGTGTTGACCACCAAATACCTTGATGACTTGGCGGGCTCGAATGGTTTCGTCGATGGTCTGCATGAGTTCACCATTCAGCTGCTGGCTCTCACGGATCAGACGCTTTAATCGCTTGGCTGTGACTTTAACTGCTACTGCCACTAGCGGTACGAGTGCAATCGTAATCAGTGTCAACTTCCAGTTCAGCCAGAACAGATAACCGATTAGGCCGAGCACTGTCAGACTATCTTTTATCAAGATCACCATCACACTACGAAATAGGTCGAGTACCTGCATCACCTCGACCATCATGGTGTTTAGCACATGACCCGTCGCATTTTTATCGTGGAATCCAATCGGCACCTGAAGCAAGCGATTGAACATCTGCTGGCGTAACTGGGCGGCCATGCGACCCGACACCCATGCCATTAGGTATGCAGCGGAGAAAGTCGCTATCCCACGCACCAGAAAAATGCCCACCACAAATGCAGGCGCGAGCCAGATCGGGAATCCCGCTCTGACAAATCCATTGTCGAGCAACTCCTTCATCAGCGCAGCAACCGTCGGTTCAGTCGCGGCGGTGATCGCCGTCGCGACAAAAGCCACGATGATGCGCGCCTTGTAAGGCGCTAGTAGACCAAGGAGACGCTGGACGGTTCGAGAGAATTTCATCAGTACTCGAACCAAACATTATCGGCGCTAAGCCAGTCTGACAATTTAGTACGTAAGGCGTCGTCGGCACGAACACGCCATTCATCAGAGAGTCGGATCTCGGCCAGCGCGCCTTGCTTGGTGTACTGCACCACAATCGGACAAGAGGCGCCGTCTTGCTGAAACGGTTTGATCAGCTCACGCAACTTTGCAGCATCTGCCTGCCCATTCATCGAAACTCGAAGTGCTTTCACAAACCCGGCGCGGGCGGCAGCAATATCCATCACTTTGTCGGCAACCACACGCAGCCCACCAGAGAATCGATCTTCAGAAATCTTGCCCTGTACCGCGAGAAACTCATCTTCTTTGAACAGACTACGATTCGGTTCATACAGCTCGTTGTAGACAGTGACCTCGACCTGCGCACTACTATCGTCCAGCGTCACGATCGCCATGCGTCCACGCTGCGTCAGCTGAAACCGAATCCCTGCAATGATGCCGGCCAGAAGCTTAGGCTCGCGAGATGGTGCGAGGTCGCCAAGCTTCACCCGAATGAAATGCCTGACCTCGCCAGCATATGCATCAAACAAGTGCCCGGACAAATAAAAGCCAAGCGCTGACTTTTCTTCAGCCAAACGCTGCTTGTCTGACCATGGCGGCACATTCACATACTCCGGACTATGGTCGACACCTGAATCAAGACTTTCAAATAAGCTGACTTGATTAATCGCGGCTTCCGCCTGCTCTGCGTTGTCCATGGCTAGGCCGACTGAGGCCATCAAGACGCCACGGTTGGTACCGAGGCAATCCATTGCACCGGCCTTGATCAATGACTCTATCGCACGGCGATTGATATGGCGCTTGTCGATGCGTTTCACGAAATCGAATAAGTCCTTGAAGGGAGCCGACTGACGCGCCTGCACAATCGCCTCGATCGCGCTCTGTCCGGTGCCTTTTACCGCACCGAGACCATAGCGAATACGGTCTGCCTTTTTACCTGGCTCTGCGACGGCCGTAAATCGATACGCGGAGTGATTAATATCCGGTGGCAGTAGCTTCAAACCACAATGACTCGTCGCATCCTCAACCAGGATCTTGACCTTGTCGGTGTCATCCATCGCGAGCGACAAGTTGGCCGCCATAAATTCAGCCGGAAAGTGCACCTTCAAATAAGCCGTGTGATAAGACAGCAGTGCATACGCAGCGGCGTGCGACTTGTTGAAGCCGTAGCCTGCGAATTTCTCCATCAGATCGAAGATCTCATCTGCCTTATCTCTGGCGAGACCATTCTTCGCTGCACCCTCGCGAAAGATTTCGCGATGCTCAGCCATTTCCTCTGGCTTTTTCTTACCCATCGCACGACGGAGTAAATCGGCGCCACCCAGCGAATAGCCACCGATCACCTGCGCCATCTGCATCACCTGCTCCTGGTACACCATGATGCCGTAGGTTTCAGAGAGAATAGCCTCAGTGCGAGGGTCTGGGTAATCAAAACGCTCACCATGCTTACGACGGCAAAAATCCGGAATCAGATCCATCGGCCCTGGACGATACAAGGCAACGAGCGCGATGATGTCTTCAAATCGATCCGGTCGCGCATCTTTGAGCATGCCTTGCATGCCGCGACTTTCAAGCTGGAACACGGCCACCGTCTTTGCCTCGGTCAGCAGCTTGTAGGTTGGCGCATCGTCCAACGGCAGCTTATCGAGGTCGAACTCAGCATGCTCAGGATAGAGCGCGCGAATACTCTGAACTGTGCGATCCAGAATCGTCAGCGTCGTCAGCCCAAGAAAATCGAACTTGACCAAGCCGATGGCTTCAACGTCATCCTTATCGAATTGCGAGACAACGCCACCGTCGGTACCTTGGGTATACAGTGGACAAAAATCGGTTAACTTGCCAGGCGCAATCAGCACGCCACCGGCATGCATACCGACATTACGGGCAATACCTTCGACTTGCTGCGCTAACGCGAGTAGTTGCCGGACTTCTTCTTCTTTCTCTTGTCTTTCCTTGAGCAAGGGCTCTTCTTTGAGTGCATCCTCGATGGTCACCAAACGGCCTGGTTTGAACGGGATTAGCTTGGAAATACCATCGCAGAAGTTGAAACCAAAATCCAGCACACGACCGACATCTCTCACCGCACCTTTAGCCGCCATGGTGCCAAACGTAGCAATCTGCGATACCGCATCTTTACCGTAGCGATCCTTGACGTACTGGATCACACGATCACGGCCCTCTTGGCAGAAGTCGATATCAAAGTCCGGCATGGAGACACGATCCGGATTCAAGAAGCGCTCGAACAGCAAGTTGTAGGCAAGCGGATCGAGATCGGTGATCTTCAACGCATAGGCCACTAACGAACCAGCACCCGAGCCACGACCCGGGCCGACGGGCACGCCATGGCGCTTGGCCCACTGAATGAAGTCTGCGACGATCAAAAAGTAGCCGGGGAACCCCATCTTGATGATGGTGTCAGTCTCGAACTTCAAACGAGATTCATAACGCTCACGTACTGCTTCACGCTGCGATGATTCCGGATAGCGCTGCTGCAGTCGTTCCTCCAAGCCCGCCTGCGACTGCGCCACGAGAAAATCATTAATGCTCATGCCGTCGGGTGTCGGGAAATCCGGTAGCTGCGCCTTGCCGAGCGTGAGCGAGAGATTGCAACGCTGTGCAATAGCGACGCTGTTTTGCAATGCAGCCGGCATGTCAGCGAACAGCTCCGCCATCTCCGACTGGCGCTTGAAGTACTGCTCGGCGCTGAAACGCTTTACCCGTCGCGGGTTGGCGAGTATCTCGCCGTCGGCGATGCAGACACGCGCCTCATGCGCAGTAAATTCTTCTTTTTGCCCAAACTGCACCGGATGGGTCGCGACAACGGGTAACGCCAACTTGGCTGCCAGCTGGGTTGATTGGCGCAATAATTGTTCGCGCTGCGGGCTACCGTCGCGTTGAACCTCGATATAAAAATGTCCCGGGAATATCTGCATCCAGCGCTGGGCACAGCGCTCAGCCAGGGCGAGGTTGCCATGCGCCAGCGCATGGCCGATATCACCGGTATTGAAGCCAGAGAGCGCGATCAGACCATCCTTGTGCGATAGCTCATTCAACCAATCCGCCCGGATTTCAGCCCGCCCACGATACTGGTTGCTGAGCCACGCCCGGCTAAGCAAATCGCACAACTGAAGATAGCCCGGGTGATTTTTGACCAGCAGCAGCAAACGCGATGGCTTGTCACGCTCGTCTTCATTGCTGATCCAGACATCGGCACCCACAATCGGCTTGACGCCCTTGGCACGCGCTGCCTTGTAGAACTTGACCATACCAAACAAATTGGCCAAGTCGGTGACTGCAAGCGCGGGCTGCTGGTCCTCCACCGCCGCTTGAATCGCCTGATCAATACGCACTAAGCCGTCGGCGATCGAGAACTCGGAGTGCAGGCGAAGGTGGACAAATTGCGGGGTGTTCATGACCCGTATTTTACCCGCTGACATCATCGAACCGTGGTTGAACTGAGGCGCTTGTGCGGTGCGGCGAAGCTTATAATGACGAGGTTTTCCAGTCTGCTAAGAGCCAGCCCATGCAGCCCTCACAGCCCATCGTTAATATCTCAGCTTACAAATTTGTCACGCTTGACGATACAGGCGATCTGCGGCCGCGTTTCCTGCAGCGCTGTCTCGACCTCGAGCTGAAAGGCACGATTTTGCTAGCTCCCGAGGGCATCAACATGTTCCTCGCCGGTAGCCGAGCGGCGATTGACGGCTATCTGACATGGATGCGCCAAGATGCGCGCCTGGCAGATATCGCCCCCAAAGAAAGCCTCTCTGAGCGTCAGCCATTTCGGCGCATGCTGGTACGCCTGAAAAAAGAGATCATCACCATGAAAAA
>CAZLJL010000074.1:0-7832 GCA_964559785.1 uncultured Bifidobacterium sp. | reverse complement strand
ATCCACACGTGACACAGGACATGGAGGTGTATCAGGGCAAGCCGATTTTTTACAGTCTGGGTAATTTTGTTTTCGATGGCTTCAACGATCGCGATACACGCACCGGCTGGCTAATTGAACTGACCTTTAAGCAAGCGGGTGGGATCAGCTGGCAAATCAACGAGGTCAGCATTGATGTGAAGGGCGTACCGAGAATCTCCGCGCGTGCCAAGCAAGCTGCCACAATCGATCCACAATAAAAAAGGGCCGATCAGAACACGCTGCGATGCGGCGTCCTGACGGCCCTTTTTATAACGCCCAGATTAACGCGGCAGTACAGACTCGCCCATCAGGAATTCATCGACTGCGCGTGCACATTGCCGACCCTCACGAATCGCCCACACCACCAGCGACTGCCCACGACGCATATCACCCGCAGCGAACACCTTGGGCACTGAAGTCTGATAACAGCCATCGCCATCGGTGGTTGCCTTGGCATTGCCGCGAGCATCCTTGTCGACACCAAAGGCGTCCAGCACTGGACTGACGGGCGAAACAAATCCCATCGCCAACAACACCAAGTCTGCTTTCATCTCGAATTCGGAGTCAGGCACTTCAACCATCTTGCCGTCTTTCCATTCAACTCGCGCGGCAATCAACTTCTCGACCTTGCCATTCTTGCCTTCGAGGCGCTTCGTCGCCACCGCCCAGTCACGCTCACATCCTTCTTCGTGCGACGAGGATGTGCGCAGCTTGGTTGGCCAGTAAGGCCATACCAGTGGTTTATTTTCTTGCTCGGGTGGCATCGGTAGTAATTCAAACTGGGTCACCGAGGCAGCACCGTGACGATTCGAGGTGCCGACACAATCCGAGCCGGTATCCCCACCACCAATCACAATGACGTGTTTGCCGGTCGCCTTGATCTGCTGTTTCAGACTATCGCCCGCATTCACACGATTTTGCTGCGGTAAAAAATCCATTGCAAAATGCACGCCGTCCAATTCGCGACCCGGCACTGGCAAGTCACGTGGCTGCTCGGCACCACCAGAGACGATCACTGCATCAAATTCTTGCTGTAATTGATCCGGCGAAATCGTCTCTTTTGCCAGACTCATGATGTGCTGCGGGAGGTCTTTGCCAATCAGTACACTGGTACGGAAATGCACACCTTCGGCCTTCATCTGTTCAACACGACGGTCGATGTGTGACTTCTCCATCTTGAAGTCAGGAATACCGTAGCGTAGTAGTCCACCGACGCGATCATTCTTTTCGAATACGGTCACATCATGACCCACACGCGCCAACTGCTGCGCGGCAGCCAGGCCGGCCGGGCCAGCACCAACCACTGCCACCTTCTTGCCGGTCTTCACCGACGGCGGCTGCGGTACTACCCAACCATTCTCCCAACCCTTGTCGATGATGAAGTGCTCGATCGACTTGATACCCACCGGATCATCGTTAATGCCGAGCGTGCACGCTGACTCGCAGGGCGCAGGGCAGATACGCCCGGTAAATTCGGGGAAGTTATTGGTGGAGTGCAGAACATCCAGCGCCTCGCGATAATTTCCGCGATATACCAAATCATTCCAATCCGGGATGATGTTGTTGACCGGACAGCCCGTATTACAAAAAGGGATGCCGCAATCCATGCAGCGCGCGCCCTGTGTCTTTGCGTCGGCATCGGACAGATGCAACACAAATTCCTTGTAGTGCTTGAGCCGCGCACCGGGCGCCTCGCTCGCCTCTTGCAAGCGCTGGAATTCCAGAAAACCCGTAACTTTTCCCATGGTGTTTCTCTCTATGCTTAAGCAGTGGTTTTTTCTTTAGCCTTGCCGGCGCTGGCAAACATTTCGCCCAGCGCGCGCTTGTATTCCGTCGGGAATACCTTGACGAACTTGCCGCGTGCGTTCGACCAGTCGTCCAGCAGCGTGCGCGCTCGGGTAGAACCGGTGTATTTGAAGTGGCGCTCGATCAGCGTTTTGAGAATCACTTCATCCGCCTGACGCTCGCCGCCACGCGTGAGGCTATGCCAGGCAGCCTTACTAACCGTGGTCTCTTGCTCAGCGCTCGACAACACATGATCGAGTGCCACCATGGCCATATTGCACTTGGCACCGAAGCTACCATCCTCGTCATAGACATAAGCGATACCCCCTGACATACCCGCTGCGAAATTGCGGCCGGTATGACCAAGCACCACCACGGTACCGCCTGTCATGTACTCGCAGCCATGGTCACCAGTACCCTCGACCACGGTGACAGCGCCGGAGTTACGCACGGCAAAGCGCTCACCTGCGACACCGTTGAAGAAGGCCTCACCTGCGATTGCACCGTACAACACAGTGTTGCCGACGATGATGTTATCAACTGCCCAACCGCGGAATTCAGTGTTCGGGCGCACGATGATGCGACCACCCGACAAACCCTTGCCGACGTAGTCATTGCCCTCACCCACCAGATCAAAGGTGATGCCGTGCGCGAGGAATGCAGCGAAGGATTGACCCGCGGTGCCTTGCAGCTGGATATGGATCGTGTCGTCCGGCAGACCCTCATGGCCGTAACGCTTAGCCACCTCGCCCGACAACATGGCACCTGCCGTGCGATTCAGGTTCCGGATCGGCGAGATGAAAGACACCTTCTCACCACGTTCGATAGCGGGCTGGGCTTGTGCAATCAGCTTGTGATCAAGCGCCTTGTCCAGACCATGATCCTGAACCTCGGCATGGTGGCGCGGCTGATCATTCACTTCAGGCAGATAGAAAATCTTGCTGAAATCAAGACCCTTCGCCTTCCAATGACTAATAGCCTTCGACTTGTCGAGTAAATCGGCGCGGCCGATCAATTCATCGAAACTGCGAATACCGAGCTGCGCCATGATCTGACGCGCCTCTTCGGCAACGAAGAAGAAGTAATTGACCACATGCTCAGGCTTGCCCTGGAATTTCGCGCGCAGTACCGGATCCTGAGTCGCAACACCGACTGGGCAAGTGTTCAAATGACACTTACGCATCATGATGCAGCCCTCAACCACCAGCGGTGCCGTCGCAAAGCCAAATTCATCAGCGCCCAACAAGGCACCAATCACGACATCGCGACCCGTTTTCAGTTGACCATCGGTTTGCACACGAATACGACCGCGCAGGCCGTTCAGCACCAAGGTCTGCTGCGTCTCTGCCAGACCCAATTCCCACGGTGTACCTGCATGCTTGATGGACGACAGCGGTGAAGCACCGGTGCCACCGTCGTAGCCAGCGATCACAAGGTGATCCGCCTTCGCTTTCGTAACACCAGCAGCTACGGTGCCGACGCCGACCTCGGACACTAATTTGACCGAGATGTCCGCCTTCGGGTTCACGTTCTTCAGATCGTGAATCAGCTGAGCCAAATCTTCAATTGAATAGATGTCGTGGTGCGGTGGCGGCGAGATCAGACCAACACCAGGTACCGAGAAGCGCAGCTTCGCGATGTACTCGGACACTTTGTGTCCGGGCAGCTGACCGCCTTCGCCTGGCTTGGCACCCTGCGCCATCTTGATCTGAATCTGATCTGCGGAAGTGAGGTATTCGGTCGTCACGCCGAAACGGCCCGACGCGACCTGTTTGATCTTCGAGCGTAACGAATCGCCCGCTTGCAGTGGGATATCGCTTTCGACGCGGTCCTTGCCGATGATGGTGGCCAAGGTATCGCCCTGCTTGATCTTGATGCCGCGGAGCTCATTGCGATACCGTGCTTCGTCTTCACCGCCCTCACCCGTATTCGACTTGCCACCGATACGGTTCATGGCAATCGCTAGTGTGGAGTGCGCTTCGGTAGAAATCGAGCCGAGCGACATCGCACCCGTGGCAAAGCGTTTGACGATGTCTTTGGCGGGCTCGACCTGATCCAGCGGGATCGCCTTGGCTGGATCAATCTTGAACTCGAACAGACCACGCAATGTCATGTGTCGCGTGGACTGATCGTTGATGATCTGAGCGTACTCTTTGTAGGTGCCGAAGTTGTTCGCCCGAGTCGAGTGCTGCAGCTTGGCGATGGCATCCGGCGTCCACATATGCTCTTCACCGCGCACCCGGAAAGCGTACTCGCCACCAGCGTCCAGGGCATTCGCCAGCACCGGATCATGACCGAAGGCCTCACGGTGCAATCGTAAAGCTTCCTCTGCGATCTCGAACACACCAATGCCCTCGACATTGGAAGCGGTGCCCTTGAAGTATTTTTCGATGGTTGCTTTGTTAAGTCCAATCGCCTCAAAGATCTGCGCGCCGCAATACGACATGTAGGTCGAGATCCCCATCTTCGAGAACACTTTCAGCAAACCTTTGCCGACCGCCTTCTGGAAGTTGTAAATGGCTTTGTCCACCGACAGATCACCCGGCAGATCTTTTGCCATATCGGCCAAAGTATCTAACGCGAGGTAAGGATGGACCGCTTCTGCGCCATAGCCCGCCAGTAGTGCAAAGTGGTGTGTCTCACGTGCCGAGCCGGTTTCAACCACCAAGCCGGTCGCGGTACGCAGACCTTTGCTCACGAGGTGCTGATGTACTGCCGAAGTAGCGAGCAATGCGGGGATCGGCACATGATGTTTATCTACACCGCGGTCCGACAGAATCAAGATGTTATGGCCGGAGCGCACCGCGTCGACCGCCTGCGCACAGAGTGACGCCAATCGTGCCTCGATACCCTCTTTACCCCAATCAACCGGGTAGCAGATATCGATTTCGTACGAGCGGAATTTGCCACCGGTGTGGGTACCAATATTGCGCAGCCGGGTAATGTCCTTGTAATCGAGGATCGGTTGCGATACTTCCAACCGCATCGGCGGGTTGATGTTGTTGGTATCGAGTGGATTTGGCTTCGGGCCGATGAAGGACACCAGCGACATGACCATCGCCTCGCGGATCGGATCGATCGGCGGGTTAGTCACCTGTGCAAACAACTGCTTGAAATAGGTATAGATAGGCTTGTTTTTATTCGACATCACCGCCAGCGGCGAATCATTGCCCATCGAGCCGGTCGCTTCTTCCGCACCGACAGCCATCGGCGCCATCAAAAACTTCAGGTCTTCCTGGGTGTAGCCAAAGGCTTGCTGACGGTCGAGCAAGGAGGCTTTCTCGAAACGCGTCTCGGCTTCTGTTTTCAGCTCGTCGAGCTTGATACGCACGGACTCAATCCACTGCTTGTAGGGCTTGGCATTGGCGAATGTGTCTTTCAGCCCTTTGGCGTCAAGGGTGCGACCTGCTTCCAGGTCGATCAGGAACATTTTGCCGGGCTGCAGCCGCCACTTCTTCACGATCTTTGAATCAGGAATCGGCAGCACACCGGATTCAGACGCCATCACCACATAATCATCATCGGTGACCAGGTAGCGTGCGGGACGTAGACCGTTGCGGTCGAGCGTGCCGCCGATATGGCGGCCATCGGTAAACGCCATTGCAGCCGGGCCATCCCACGGCTCCATCATCGCGGCGTGGTACTCATAAAACGCGCGCCGGTTATCGTCCATCAGGGTGTGATTTTCCCAAGCTTCGGGAATCATCATCATCATCGCTTGCGCGATCGGATAACCCGCCATCACCAATAACTCGAGCGCATTGTCGAAACAAGCGGTATCGGATTGGCCCTCGTAGATTAACGGGAACAACTTCTGCAGGTCATCGCCGAGCACCGCAGACTTCATCACGCCTTCGCGTGCGCGCATCCAGTTGAAGTTGCCTTTGACGGTATTGATTTCACCGTTATGAGCGATCAAGCGGTAGGGGTGTGCTAATGGCCACTCGGGGAAAGTGTTGGTCGAGAATCGCTGGTGAACCAGTGCGAGTGCCGACACGCAGCGCGGATCTTGCAGATCCTTGAAATAAACACCGACCTGATCTGCCAGCAGCAAACCCTTGTAGACCACGGTGCGGGCCGACATCGAAGGAACAAAAAATTCTTTACCGTGCAGCAGATCCAATCCTTGGATTGCATGGCCAGACGATTTGCGGATCACGTACAGCTTACGCTCCAACGCATCCGTCACCATGATGTCTTGACCGCGCCCGATGAAAATCTGACGTATCACCGGCTCCTTCTCGCGCACTGTCGGCGACATCGGCATCTCGAGGTTCACCGGAACATCGCGCCACCCGAGCACCACCTGGCCCTCGGCATGTACTGCGCGCTCGATTTCCTGCTCACATGCGATGCGGGACGCCTGCTCCTTGGGCAGGAAAATCATGCCAACGCCGTACTCGCCGGGGGGCGGCAGGATCACACCCTGCTTCGACATTTCCTCGCGATAGAAGGCGTCCGGGATCTGAATCAGAATGCCGGCACCATCGCCCATCAACGCGTCTGCGCCGACCGCACCTCGATGATCGAGGTTCTTTAGGATCAAGAGGCCTTGTTCGATAATCGAATGGCTCTTTTGGCCTTTGATCTGAGCAATAAAGCCGACGCCGCAGGCGTCGTGCTCGTTCTGAGGGTCGTAAAGGCCTTGCGCTTGCATGACGGCACTCCAAAACATTGGACGGGTCGGAGAGCATAGTGCAATGCAATAAAGGCTTCAATAAGAAAAATTGGGGTCAAAACCCAATTTTGAGATGCCTAATGATTGGGTCGCCGTATTTAGGGACAGATCCTCTAAAACACCCCGCAGATCAAGGCTCAGCAGCCGTGTCGTTTGCACCCTGCGTCTCTTGCGCTGGTGCCAGCTTGCGCGGCCGACCGCGCCGAACCGGTTGCAGGCGCCGCGTGGTGAGCTTTCCGAGCAATGCTTTAAAGGCCTCGGATCCCAGCGCCCAGCCCTTGTGGGTCGCTGCCTCGACAGCGGCGGCGAACTCGGGGTCCGGCGCCTGTGCGCAGCGACGCTGGTAAGCAGCCTCTCGATCAAATGGCGTATTGCCTAAGGCCCAGTACGTCGGGTGGTCGGTCAGCCAGGGCAGCCGGCGCAAGCCCGCATGATGCGCATAGCTCGACCAGGGATAGGCGGCGATATCGTCACAGGCACCCTGCTGCAAGGGCAGATAGGCGATCACTTGCGCGCAGTCGGTGAAATAGGTAGCGGCATCGATCACGGTGGCGCGAAAGCGGCCACCCCACAAACTACCGACTCGCTGATGGCGCGCGTTGAAATAAGGGACGTAGACCCGCCCGACTGACTGCATCATTTTGCTCAAGCCCAGCGTGTCGCTGGGGGTCGCGAGCAACTGCACACGATCTGGCAACAGGACATAGGCGTGAAGCGCGACCCGGTGTTGGCGCGCAGCCTCGGGCAGAAAGTTCAGAAACTGCTGGTAGTCCGCCTCATCGACAAACAGTCGTTGGTCGTGATGACCAAGAGCGATCAGATGATGGAGATGGTTGGGAACCACCAACCGGGGTAGCCTCGCCATGAACGCGCCCGGATATCAAATGCGCAGATCAGAACGGGATATCGTCATCCTCGAGATTGATATTGGCTGGCTGCCGCCCGGACATTTGCGCTGGCGCCTGTGACGACCCACGGCTAGCGCCATGATCATCCATCTGTGCTGCGCCACCCCCTTGGCGGCTCCCCAGCATCTGCATGACATCGGCAACAATTTCGGTCGAATATTTCTCGACACCATCCTTGTCGGTGTATTTACGCGTGCGCAGCTTGCCCTCGATGTAGACCTGCGAGCCTTTTTTCAGATACTGCCCGGCGACCTCCGCCAGCCGACCGAAGAAAGAAATACGATGCCACTCAGTGGCTTCTTTTTGCTCACCGGTGCTCTTGTCTTTCCATTTGTCGGTGGTTGCTACCGCGATATTGGTGATCGCATCACCACTCGGCATGTAGCGTGTCTCGGGATCGCGTCCGAGGTTGCCGACGATGATGACCTTGTTCACGGATG
>CAZLJL010000073.1:0-7877 GCA_964559785.1 uncultured Bifidobacterium sp. | reverse complement strand
GACGGTCTCCAAAACCGTAGGTTGGGGGTTCGAGGCCCTCCGCCCCTGCCACCGATTCCCGGTGGATAACACCGAAAGCGAAAGCAGATGTCCAATCAATCAGTGCAAACCGTAACCACGTCAGCTGACAAGGCGAAGCTGGCGCTGGCCGCGCTGGCCGTTGCCGCTGGCGTGATCGGCTTTTACGCGCTCGCAGGGCAGACCGCCTTGCTACGCGCTGCTGCGTTGGTCGGCGGCTTGTTACTCGCAGTGGTGTTTGCTTGGACGTCTCAGATGGGTCGTGACTTTGTCGACTTCGCCCGCGAGTCGGTGCGTGAGACAAAGAAAGTGGTCTGGCCGTCGCGCAAAGAGGCGACGCAAATTACGGGCGTGGTGTTCGGATTCGTCGTGGTGATGGCGATCTTTTTGTGGGGCACGGACAAGTTGCTAGAACTCGTGCTGTACAGCCTGATCCTCGGCTGGAGATAAGTATGACTGACAACACGCAAGACAGCGCAGTATCTGCACCCGCCGCAAGCGGGAATAAACGCTGGTATGTCGTCCATGCCTACTCAGGTATGGAAAAGAGTGTGCAGCGCGCGCTGACGGAGCGTATCGCACGCGCCGGTATGCAGGACAAATTTGGTCAGATTTTGGTGCCGACTGAAGAAGTCGTTGAAATGAAAAACGGCCAGAAAGCCGTGACCGAGCGACGCTTCTTCCCGGGCTATGTGCAGGAGGAAATGGAGATGACCGACGACACCTGGCATTTGGTGAAAAACACCAACAAGGTGACAGGGTTCATTGGTGGAAAGTCTAACAAGCCGACGCCGATTCCGCCGCACGAAGTCGACAAAATCATGCATCAGATGCAAGAGGGTGTCGAGAAGCCGCGGCCGAAAGTGCTGTACGAGGTGGGCGAGTTAGTTCGTATTAAGGATGGCCCATTCACCGACTTCAACGGCAACGTTGAGGAAGTGAACTACGAAAAATCACGCGTGCGTGTGTCCGTGACGATTTTTGGTCGCGCAACGCCGGTAGAGTTGGAATTCGGACAGGTCGAAAAGGCTTGACCCGGTATTAGTTTCAAGCGCCCGCCGTGGCGCGGCACTCGCAAAGGTGTCACACGGTAGTCAAGGGTTTGTGTGCAGCATGCTGAAAGCATCTTCATCGCGCCCTTGAAAAACGAGGAGCCGTACTAGTTTCAGGACGAATCGGCGCTACTACTCACTTAAAGGAGCCCTCATGGCAAAGAAAATTATTGGCTTCATCAAGCTGCAAGTGCCAGCTGGTAAAGCCAACCCATCGCCCCCCATTGGTCCCGCATTGGGCCAGCGTGGTCTGAACATCATGGAGTTCTGCAAAGCGTTCAATGCGCAAACGCAGAGCTTGGAGCCGGGTCTGCCGATTCCAGTGGTCATCACCGCCTTTGCGGATAAGTCTTTCACGTTTGTGATGAAGACCCCGCCAGCGACGGTCTTGATCAAGAAAGCAGCGGGTATTCAAAAGGGCTCTTCCAAGCCCCATACCGACAAGGTCGGCAAGATCACTCGCAAGCAAGCAGAAGAAATCGCAACTCAGAAACAGCCCGACCTGACGGCAGCTGATCTGGACGCAGCTGTTCGTACTATCGCCGGCTCCGCTCGGTCGATGGGCATCACGGTGGAGGGTCTGTAATGGCTAAGTTATCCAAGCGCGCACAGGCTATCAAGGCCAAGGTAGATCGCACCAAGCCTTATCCGTTCGATAACGCGATAGCGATTGTGAAGGAACTCGCGACTGCAAAGTTCAACGAGTCTATCGATGTTGCCGTACAGCTCGGCATCGATGCCAAGAAATCCGATCAGGTGGTGCGCGGCTCTGTTGTGCTCCCCGCAGGTACCGGTAAGTCAGTTCGTGTCGCAGTTTTCGCGAGCGGCGATAAGGCCGATCAGGCAAAAGCAGCAGGCGCTGACATTGTTGGTATGGAAGATCTGGCTGAGTCGATCAAGGCCGGCAACATGCCGTTCGACGTCGTCATCGCTTCGCCTGACACTATGCGTATCGTTGGTACCTTGGGTCAAGTGCTCGGCCCGCGTGGTCTGATGCCTAACCCTAAGGTTGGCACAGTGACGCCAGACGTTGCGACTGCGGTCAAAAATGCCAAAGCAGGTCAGGTTCAGTACCGCACCGACAAGGCAGGTATCGTGCACGCGACCATTGGTCGCAAGTCATTCGCTGATACCGATCTGAAGACCAACTTGCTCGCGCTGCTGGACGCGCTGAACAAGTCGAAGCCAGCGACTAGCAAGGGTGTTTACCTGCGTAAGGTCTCGCTCTCGTCGACCATGGGCGCTGGCGTTCGTGTCGATCAGACGACATTGGCTGCACAGTAAAGAATCAAGTCCTCGTACACGCAGTTGTGTACGAGGCAAATCTTTGGGCTGGGCCATCAGCAGCGATGCAGGTGGTTCAGGCAATCAAAGACCGTTGGGCCGGATGCTGCGAAAGCAGTGGTCCGTTAAATAGAGAAGGTTTATCCGGATCTCCCCAACGCAGATGGCGAGCCCGAACAAGTTTTGTAGTTTCGATAGCCGGTGTTGCAATGGCAGCGGCTATCAGCTCCAGACTTCGGACGCCGTGTTCGAATCGATGTAAGGCAGGCGGCCATTTGGCCGTGCAGTCGCCAAGCATCATTTTTGGAGGTTGAACGTGAGTCTCAATCTGAGTGACAAAAAGGCCGTTGTTGCCGAAGTCTCTGCCAAGCTCGTAGCGGCACAGACGGTGGTGCTGGCCGAGTACCGCGGCATCGAGGTTGGGTCCTTGACCAAATTGCGTGCCGACGCGCGTTCGCAGCAGGTTTACCTGCGGGTATTGAAAAATACCTTGGCACGTCGCGCGGTGGAGGGCACTGCGTTTGCGCCTCTCGCATCCGAAATGACCGGTCCGTTGATCTATGCGATCTCGGAAGACGCGGTGGCCGCGGCCAAAGTCCTGAATGACTTTGCCAAGTCCAACGACAAACTGGTCGTCAAGGCGGGCAATTTCGCAGGTAAGCCACTCGACAAGGCAGCGGTCACTGCGCTGGCAAGCATCCCGAGCAAGGAAGTCCTCATCGCCCAGTTGTTGGGTGTGATGCAGGCGCCTGTTTCGGGCTTTGCACGTGCACTCGCCGCCTTGGCAGCAAAAAAAGAGGCTGAGGCAGCTTGATTCGCCCTGCGAATCGCCTCAGTACTTTCAAGAACCTACTCGAACTATTCCGAACTTAAGGAGTTTTTAAATGGCAATTTCTAAAGATGACATCCTCGAAGCCGTCGGCCAGATGAGCGTGATGGACCTGAACGATCTGGTTAAGGCTTTTGAAGAGAAATTCGGTGTTTCGGCTGCAGCAATGGCAGTGGCCGGCCCAGCGGGTGGCGGCGGTGGCGGTGCAGCAGCAGCCGAAGAGCAGACTGAGTTCACCGTGGTGTTGACGGATGTCGGCGCAAACAAGGTTGGCGTGATTAAGGCAGTTCGCGAGATCACCGGTCTTGGCCTGAAAGAAGCAAAAGATCTGGTCGACGGCGCACCGAAGCCAGTGAAAGAAGGCGTCGCCAAGGCAGACGCCGAAGCAGCGAAGAAGAAGCTGGAAGAAGCCGGCGCAAAGGCCGACCTCAAGTAAGCCAGTCTCTTTGCGTTGCGCGCCTGTCGAAGTGCAGAACCTGTCCGTCAGGGTGGGTTCTGCCTTTGGCACTTACGGAATTTATGGTTTGTTGGCGCGAACGACGATCAGGATGGTGGTACGCAGTAATGGCTGTCGAAGACGTTAAGCACGACCAGCGTCAACGGCATTTCTGGTTGGAGGGGAAAAGGGTAAAGCATTGAGGGTTCGCAGCGACGGTCGTTTGCCGCCTCGAGTCCTGAATTCTCTATCCTTCCCGTCACTCACGGAGTGTTCATGCACTACTCATTCACCGAGAAGAAACGCATCCGCAAGTCTTTCGCAAAGCGCGCCAATGTTCATGAGGTTCCTTACCTGCTGGCGACGCAGCTAGATTCTTATTCGGAGTTTTTGCAAGAGGGCGTTCCCACGTCCGAGCGAAAAACCGAAGGACTGCAGTCAGCGTTCAACTCGATCTTCCCGATTGTTTCACACAACGGGTTCGCACGACTTGAGTTTTTGTCGTACTCGCTCGGCGTACCACCCTTCGATGTGAAGGAGTGTCAGCAGCGCGGACTCACCTACGCATCGCCCCTGCGCGCCAAAGTTCGCTTGGTCATCCTCGACAAGGAATCGCCGACCAAGCCGGTCGTCAAGGAAATGAAGGAGCAAGAAGTCTACATGGGCGAGTTGCCCCTGATGACGGTGAATGGCTCGTTCGTGATCAACGGTACCGAACGCGTGATCGTGTCGCAGTTGCACCGTTCGCCGGGCGTATTCTTTGAGCATGATCGCGGCAAGACTCACTCGTCGGGCAAGCTGTTGTTCTCCGCCCGCATCATCCCTTACCGTGGTTCTTGGTTGGATTTTGAATTCGACCCGAAAGATATTCTGTATTTCCGTGTCGATCGCCGCCGCAAAATGCCCGTGACGATCTTGCTGAAAGCAATCGGCATGAGCGCCGAGCAGATCCTCGCGAACTTCTTCGTATTCGACAACTTTGCCTTGCGCGCAGAAGGCGCAGCAATGGAATTTGTTGCTGAGCGTTTGCGCGGTGAGGTGGCGCGATTCGACATCACCGATAAGTCGGGCGCTGTCATTGTCGCGAAAGACAAGCGTATCAACGCCAAGCACGTGCGTGATATCGAAGCCGCCTCCCTGAAGCATATTTCAGTGCCCGAGGATTATTTGCTGGGCCGCGTTTTGGCGACCAATATCATTGACGCCGATACCGGTGAAATCATCGCTAATGCGAATGATGAGCTAACCGAGGAATTGCTTGCGCGCTTGCGTGACGCCAACGTCGCCAATATACAAACGCTATACACCAACGACTTGGATCAGGGCGCCTACATCTCAAGTACGCTGCGTGCCGACGATACTGCCGATCAGATGGCCGCGCGAGTTGCTATCTATCGCATGATGCGCCCTGGTGAGCCGCCGACCGAAGACTCGGTCGAAGCCTTGTTCAACGGTTTGTTTTATAACGAAGACCGTTATGACCTGTCGGCTGTTGGTCGCATGAAATTCAACCGTCGTGTCGGACGCGAAGAATTGACCGGCACAATGACGCTGTCCAATGAAGACATTCTGGCAGTCATCAAGATCCTGGTTGAGCTGCGCAATGGCCGCGGTGAGGTCGACGATATCGATCACCTTGGTAACCGCCGTGTGCGCTGCGTGGGCGAATTGGCAGAGAACCAGTTCCGTGCCGGTCTGGTGCGCGTTGAGCGTGCAGTCAAGGAGCGTCTGGGCCAAGCCGAAGCGGATAACTTGATGCCGCATGACCTGATCAATTCAAAGCCTATCTCGGCTGCGATTCGTGAGTTCTTCGGTTCGTCGCAGTTGTCGCAGTTTATGGACCAAACCAATCCGCTGTCGGAGATCACGCACAAGCGCCGCGTTTCCGCACTTGGACCGGGCGGTCTGACGCGTGAGCGCGCTGGCTTCGAGGTGCGCGACGTGCACCCCACTCACTACGGCCGTGTGTGCCCGATTGAAACGCCGGAAGGTCCTAACATTGGTCTGATTAACTCGCTCGCGTTGTATGCGCGTCTGAACGAGTACGGCTTCCTCGAAACGCCTTATCGCAAGGTGATCGATGGCAAAGTCACTGACCAGATTGATTACCTGTCAGCCATTGAAGAAGGTCGCTACATCATCGCTCAGGCGAACGCGACCATCGACGCCAAAGGCAAGCTGTCTGACGAATTGGTGTCTGCTCGTGAAGCTGGCGAGACTATTCTCGTGTCGCCGGAGCGTGTGCAATACATGGACGTGGCACCGGGCCAGATTGTGTCGGTAGCTGCTTCCCTGATTCCTTTCCTTGAGCATGACGATGCAAACCGCGCGCTGATGGGCGCCAACATGCAACGTCAGGCAGTGCCATGCTTGCGCCCAGAAAAAGCGCTGGTGGGTACCGGTGTTGAGCGCACGGTAGCAATTGACTCAGGTACCACTGTGCAGGCGCTGCGTGGCGGTGTGGTCGACTATGTCGATGCTGGCCGTATTGTGATTCGCGTCAACGATGACGAAGCACAGGCCGGTGAGGTCGGTGTTGATATCTACAATCTGATCAAGTACACCCGCTCCAACCAAAACACCAATATCAACCAGCGTCCTATCGTTGAGGTAGGCGACCGTGTGACGCGTCATGATGTCATCGCCGATGGCGCATCGACCGATCTGGGCGAGTTAGCGCTCGGTCAGAATATGCTGGTCGCGTTCATGCCTTGGAACGGCTACAACTTCGAAGACTCGATCCTGATCTCCGAGAAGGTGGTGGCAGATGACCGCTACACCTCGGTTCACATCGAAGAGTTGTCGGTTGTTGCACGCGATACCAAACTAGGCCCTGAAGAAATCACGCGCGACATCTCGAATTTGGCCGAGAACCAATTAGCCCGCTTGGATGAATCCGGCATTGTTTACATCGGTGCCGAAGTTGAGGCAGGTGACGTGCTGGTTGGTAAGGTGACCCCGAAGGGCGAAACCCAACTGACGCCGGAAGAGAAATTGCTGCGTGCGATTTTTGGTGAGAAGGCGTCTGATGTCAAAGACACTTCGCTGCGCGTGCCGTCCGGCATGATCGGTACTGTGATCGATGTGCAAGTGTTCACGCGCGAAGGTATTCAGCGTGACAAACGGGCGCAGCAAATCATTGACGATGAACTGAAACGCTACCGCCTCGACCTGAACGATCAGCTACGTATCGTTGAGGGTGATGCATTCCAGCGTCTGGAAAAGATGCTGATTGGTAAGGTTGCCAATGGCGGTCCCAAGAAACTCGCCAAAGGTACCAAGATCAGCAAAGAGTATCTGGACGACGTTGAGAAATACCACTGGTTCGACATTCGCCCCGCCGATGAAGACGCGGCCGCGACACTCGAGGCAATCAAGGAATCGATCGCGGAGAAGCGCCATCAGTTCGATCTTGACTTCGAAGAGAAGCGCAAGAAACTGACGCAGGGTGACGAGTTGCCGCCCGGCGTACAAAAGATGGTGAAGGTCTATCTGGCGGTCAAGCGTCGTCTGCAGCCTGGCGACAAGATGGCGGGTCGTCACGGTAACAAAGGCGTGGTTTCACGCATTGTTCCGGTTGAAGACATGCCGTACATGGCCGATGGCACACCTGCGGATATCGTCTTGAACCCGCTGGGCGTACCGTCGCGGATGAACGTCGGTCAGGTGCTTGAGGTTCACTTGGGCTGGGCAGCCAAAGGTTTGGGTTTGCGAATCGGCGACATGCTGAGAGCACAAACCAAAGCGGCCGAGATCCGAGAGTTCTTGAAAAAGATCTACAACGAGTCCGGCCGCGCTGAAAACCTTGATGGGTTCTCAGACGCCGAGGTCCTGGAGTTGGCCGACAACTTGAAAGAGGGTGTGCCATTCGCCACCCCCGTGTTTGATGGCGCCAACGAAAACGAGATTCATCGCATGCTGGACCTCGCCTACCCTGGCGAAATCGCCAAGCAGCTGGGTATGACGCAATCGAAGAACCAGGTCACGATGTACGACGGTCGTACGGGCGATGCCTTTGAGCGCCCAGTGACGGTTGGCTACATGCACGTGCTCAAGCTGCACCACTTGGTCGACGACAAGATGCACGCACGTTCTATCGGCCCATACTCGCTGGTCACACAGCAACCGCTGGGCGGCAAGGCGCAGTTCGGCGGCCAGCGCTTCGGCGAGATGGAAGTGTGGGCGCTCGAGGCGTATGGCGCATCGTATGTGCTGCAAGAGATGCTGACTGTGAAGTCGGACGACGTGAATGGCCGTA
>CAZLJL010000072.1:0-7971 GCA_964559785.1 uncultured Bifidobacterium sp. | reverse complement strand
CAGACTTTGTCTTGTGGCGCCCGGGAAAGCTCCTATAATGCCGAGCCGAGGCTTTGTTGTGCATTGCATCATGACCCACTTCAGTCATATTCTCCCCGCCGAAAATGTTGTGCTTGATCTGGAATGCTCCAGCAAGAAACGCGCTTTCGAACAAGCGGGACTCATCTTCGAGAACAACTGCGGCATCGCTCGCTCGACCGTCTCGGATAATCTGTTTGCCCGAGAGCGACTTGGCTCGACAGGCCTTGGACACGGCGTCGCGGTACCGCACGGCCGTATTCGCGGATTGAAAGCGCCACTCGCCGCTTTTGTCCGACTGTCCGAGGCAATTCCGTTCGAGTCGCCTGACGGCGAACCGGTCAAGCTCCTGATCTTTCTTCTGATCCCAGACAATGTGACGCAGGAGCATTTGGAGATCTTGTCGGAGATCGCAGAAATGTTCTCGGACAGAGCGTTCCGTGTCGCGATGGCGGAAGATCTGGATGCCAGCTCGCTGCATCAACGTTTAGTCAGCTGGCAGCCTCCGGAGCGTAGCGCCGCCTAACCATGCCCGCCAATACCCCGCTACCGATTCAAGAACTCTTCGAAGATAACCAAGCATCGCTGCGCCTCGCATGGCTGGCCGGAAAATCCGGCAACGAGCGAGTGATTCATGGCGATGCTGCCTCTGCCGCTGACCAAGTCGGGCATTTGAACCTGATTCACCCGGGCCGAATTCAAGTCTTTGGCCATCAGGAATACGATTACCTGCAACGGCTCTCGGAAAGTAGTCTGGCCTATCAAACCCGCGAACTGATTGCGGGTGAGCCACCTGCGCTGATCATTGCGCAAGCACTCGAGCCTCACCCCTACGTCTTGAAAGCCTGCGACGAAAATTGCATCCCGCTGCTGACCACGCCACTACCCGCGGCGCAGGTGATCGATTTCCTGCGTGTGTACTTATCCAAGAAACTCGCTGCACGCGTCACGATGCACGGCGTGTTCATGGATGTACTTGGCGTCGGCGTGCTGATCACCGGCGAGTCTGGCCTCGGCAAGAGCGAGCTTGGCCTGGAACTGATCTCGCGTAACCATGGCCTGGTGGCAGACGATGCGGTGGAGTTTGCACGAATTGCTCCCAACATGATCGAGGGACGTTGCCCGCCGCTGCTACAAAACTTGCTGGAAGTCCGCGGTCTCGGCCTGCTGGACATCCGGGCGATTTTTGGTGAGACCGCAGTGCGACGCAAGATGCGGCTGAAGCTGATTGTGCATCTGGTACGTCGCAAAACGCTGGAAGAAAACTACGAGCGACTGCCAGTAGACCTGCATACCGAAGAAGTGCTCGGCTTACCGATTCGCAAAGTCATTATCCCGGTTGAGGCGGGCCGTAACATTGCGGTGCTGCTGGAGGCTGCGGTACGTAACCATATTCTTCAGATCCGCGGTATCAATACGCTGGCGAATTTCATGGAGCGTCAGCAGCGCGCGATGGGCGACGAGTAAGGCGCGCCCGACATAAATGCTTTCCGCTATGATGCGTAGATGCGCATCATTCTTCTCACGGGTATCTCGGGTTCTGGCAAGTCGGTCGGATTGGCCGCACTGGAAGATGCCGGTTACTTCTGTGTTGATAATCTTCCGCCTGCGCTGCTACGCGCGCTGGTTGAAACTCGCGTGGCCGAAGGCGCACAAAAGCTCGCGATTGCGGTTGACGCACGCAGTGCCTCATCCCTGGCCGAATTGCCCGACACGATACAGTGGATGAAGTCGCAAGGTCACGCGGTCGAAGTGATTTTCCTGACCGCCAAGACCGAGTCTTTGATCAACCGCTTCTCGGAAACACGTCGCAGCCATCCACTATCCCACCGCATCGCACCGGATGCGCCGCAATCCGCGCTACCAACGCTCATTGAGTGCATACGACAAGAGCGCGAGGTACTGTCGGCGATCGAAGGCCTCGGGCATCAGATTGACACATCGGGTCTTAGTGCGAATCAGTTACGCGGATGGATCAAGGACTTGCTCCACAGCGGGCAGAGCGCACCGCTGTCTTTGCTGTTTGAATCCTTTGCGTTCAAGTACGGCGTACCTCTCGACGCCGACCTGGTATTCGATGTGCGTGTCGTACCCAACCCGTTTTATGACAAGCGCCTGCGCCCGCTCACGGGCAAAGATCAGCCGGTGATTGAATTTTTGAATGCACAACCCGATGGCATCCGGCTCATGGAAGATATCCGCGCCTTCGTCGAAAAATGGTTGCCCGCATTTGAACGCGATAACCGCAGCTACCTGACCGTCGCTATCGGCTGTACCGGTGGTCAGCACCGTTCTGTATTTTTTGTTGAGCGCTTGGCTGAGCTATTTCGCGATCGCGCGCGCGTGCTGGTCAGACATCGTGAGCTGGACTGAGAGCGCTCGCTGCAATGATGAACGAACACGACTGGATCCCACTATTTCCACTGAATACCGTGCTATTCCCGCGCGGTGTTCTGCCCCTGCGCGTGTTCGAGACACGTTACGTCGATATGGTGCGCGAACGCATGAAAAGTGGCGCGCCATTTGGCGTCGTCGCCATTCGGGCGGGCAATGAAGTTGGCACGGCTGCCGAGCCTTACGATGTTGGCACGCTGGCGCACATTGTGGCGTGTGATGTGGAAGATCTGGGTGTACTGCTTCTGCATACCCAAGGCGGCGAGCGTTTCCGTATCCTCGAAAAACGTACCCAGCGCAATCAATTAATTGAAGCGCGCATCGCGCCGCTGCCGGCGGACGATCCTAGCCATACCGGCGAATCTTTGTCGCTATGCGCGAGAGTGCTGCAGGTCGTGATTGACGAACTGAGTCGTCGCACCGATGAAATGCCGGACGGGGATTTCATCAATCCATTCACCGAGCCCCATGCACTCGATAGCCCAACCTGGGTCGCGAATCGCTGGAGCGAAATGCTGCCGATCGCCCTTGAAGATAAACAAGAGTTACTGGAACTGACCGATGCCGGGGTTCGCTTGCAACGCGTCGAGCGCTACTTGCAAGACAATGGCGTGCTCTAAAAAAGGCTGTTAGCCCGCAAGCAGCTTGCGCACTGGTGCGGGAAGTGCAGCACCCTCCAGCGTATTCATGGCGCGCCAGTGGTAACTATCTTGCGACGCCACCCAATAGCGACGCGCGAGTGTGATTTTTAGCGGCGTCACCCGCAACCGAAAATGCGTAAACGCGTGCAAAAACTCCGGTAACACACTGAGCTCGGCAACCTCGCCGATATCGGCCAGTGCCACCCGTGCCTCGACAAACCAATCGGCCGCCTCGGGATTGCCCCCTAAGCGCTCCAGCTCGGGGAGTGACTGCAGCCCACCCCAGATGCCTAACGGCGGTCGTTGCTCCAGCAGTAGTTCGTCTTCAAACGTCACCCAAAGCATCACGCTGCGTTTTTCAGGCGTAGCTTTCTTGGGTCGGCGCATCGGTAATTCGCTGGTGCGATTGGTTTCATGCGCAATACAGCGCGCCTGCATTGGGCAGGTTTCACAGCGCGGACGAGTTCGCGTACACAGCGTTGCGCCGAGATCCATCAAGCCTTGGGTATAGGCCTCGATATCTTGCTCTGGCAGCAAGCTGGCAGCAAGCTGCCACAGTTGTCGCTCAACAGCCGGTTGACCCGGGAAGCCCTCGACACCGAACACTCTGCACAGCACGCGTTTGACATTGCCGTCGAGAATCGCCGCACGTGTGCCGTAAGCAAACGCGGTAATTGCCGCTGCCGTCGACAAGCCTATGCCGGGCAGCGCTGCCAAGGATTCAACGTCAACAGGAAATACCCCACCGTGTTGTTGCACGATAGCCTGCGCGCAGCGATGAAGATTGCGTGCGCGGGTGTAATAGCCGAGGCCGGCCCACTGCGACATCACCTGATCCACCGGCGCAGCAGCGAGCGCTCGGACATCCGGAAACTGCTGCAAGAAACGATGGTAGTAAGGAATGACGGTGGTGACCTGCGTCTGCTGCAGCATGATTTCCGACAACCAGATGCGATACGCATCACGCGTCTGCTGCCAGGGCAGCTGATGCCGCCCGTGCTGCTTTTGCCAATCAATCAGTCGCTCGGAAAAAGCCGACTCTTGCTGGGCAATGGCGCTGACGACGATACGCTTCATCGCTGGCAACGACCACAATAGAAAGTCGATCGTTGCCCTTGCACAATACGACGAATCGGGGCTCTACACTGCGTGCACGGCTCACCCTCTCGGTCATACACCGAGTAGCTTTGCTGAAAATACCCAGATACACCGTCGGCACCGATGAAATCACGCAAGGTGCTGCCGCCTTGTTCAATCGCTGCTGCCAAAATGCGCTGTATCGCCGGCGCAAGTCGCTCGTAGCGGCTGCGTGAGATTCGCTGCGCAGCGGTATTCGGATGAATACGCGCCTCAAACAGACTTTCACATGCATAGATATTGCCGACCCCAACCACAATATCGCCAGCAAGCAGTACCTGCTTGATCGCTGCGCTGCGACGACGCGTCTCTCGAAACAGTAGGCCCGCAAGATCGGGGTAGGCGATGGGCTCTACGCCCAAACTGCGTAGCAAGAGGTGCTGCTCAACATCGCCCTCTTCATGCGCATGCCAAAGCACGGCACCGAAACGTCGAGGATCGGTAAAGCGAACCATGTGCGCGCCGAACTGGAAATCAACATGGTCGTGTTTGGCTGGTGGGAGGTGGCTGGGCAATACGCGCAGGTGGCCGGACATACCCAGATGGATGATGAGTGTGCCGTGATCAAACCTCAACAACAGGTACTTGCCACGCCGCCCGGTTGAACGAACAACCTGATTCAGCAACAAGGACTGCAGATCGGCAGGAAATGGCCAGCGCAGGCCGCTGCGGCGCAGTACCACGCCGGTGACCCTCAGGCCCTCAACAGATGGCGCGATCCCGCGACGAGTGACCTCGACTTCTGGTAATTCAGGCATGTAAATAGGCGCGGGTCACGCAGATCAAATACGCGCAAGCGGCGAGTCGGAGGTGTGGCGTAAAATCGAGCTGCCAACACCTTTCGATAGCGCCACGCGCCGCACAGGATTCCCTTGAAAATATTTCGCGCCATTCTACCGCTGAGCGCCGCATTGGCCTTGGCAGTGCTTCTTCCCGCCGCCCAAGCGGAACAAGCCAGCAGCAGCGAGTCTCTGCCCAATATCGCCGTTACCGAGCAGTTGGTTCAAAAATATCTGTTGGCCGAGCTCGCCTTCCAACGTGGCGACAAATTTGCGGCTTACTCCACCATGTCGTCGCTGGCGCGTACCTTGCGCGATCCTCGTCTGGCCCGACGCGCGCTCGAGTTCGCTATTTCCGGATCGCTTGCCGGGGAGGCCTTGAAAGCAGCGAGACTGTGGCGAGAGATAGCGCCGCAATCGGAAGAGGCGACCCAGGCCGTCGTGGGGCTATTGATTTCCAGCGGCCGCATCGATGAAGCCAAGACGGTGATGTCGCAACTATTGTCAGCAAGCTCGGCGGAGACACTGCCCAATACGATTGCGCAGGTTCAGCGCCAGCTGGCTCGCGTACAAGACCGAAACCGCGCTTACGCCTTGCTGCGCGAGCTGCTCGAGCCCTACGGTGATGTGCTTGATGCGCGACTCACCCTGGCTCAAGCGGCAATGGTTGCAGGTGATCGTTCCACAGCGCTCAGCGAGGCGCGCGCAGCACTGGCTAAGCATCCGGACTCCGACTTGGCCGCGTTGGTACTGGCGCAGATCATCGAAGATCGTGCTGAGTCCACCCAGTCGCTGATCGCGTTCTTGCAGAAAAACCCCAAGTCGCGCGAAGTGCGCTTGGCCTATACGCGGATACTGATCGAGCAAAACAAGGTCAGCGAGGCGAAGGCTCAGTTTGCACAATTACTCACTCACCACCCGGACGACCGCACCACACTGTATGCGCTTGGCTTGATGGCGGCTCAAGCCGGCGAGATGCGGGAGGCGGAAAACTATTTGTCGAAATACATTCAGGGGCTAGGCGACCAACCGGATCGTGAGCGCGATTCGACACAAGCCCTGTTGGTACTTGCGCAGATCGCAGAAGACAAGAACGATACTGCTAGCGCGCTCAAATGGTTAGAGATGATTGAGCCTGACAATCAGGGTAACCATATCAACGCAACGCTTCGCCGAGCTATGCTGCTCGCCAAGTCGAATGACCCAGAGGCTGCCCGCGCGCTTTTGCAGCAAGCCGAGGTACGAAATGATGATGACCGCGCAAAACTGATCGTGGGAGAGGCGCAGCTTCTGCGTGATGCTGGCCGCTTGGATGACGCCCTTCGCTTGGTGGCCGAAGCACTCGAGTTAAACAAGAACAACATCGACCTTCTGTATGAGCATGCCATGCTGGCCGAGCGTGCCAAGCAATTCGATCTGATGGAGCGCGAGTTACGACAGCTCATCAAAGTCGCTCCTGACAACCAACACGCTTACAACGCGCTAGGTTATTCGCTCGCCGATCGTAACCTTCGTTTGCAAGAGGCGTTCGACTTGGTCAACCAGGCCAACCAGTTGGCGCCGAATGATCCGTATATTCTGGATAGCTTGGGGTGGGTTGAGTTTCGTCTCGGACGCCTGGAGCAGGCACTAAAGACTTTGCGGCGTGCCTATGACATAAAACCCGATGCAGAAATTGCAGCTCACCTAGGCGAGGTGATGTGGAAAATGGGTCGGCAAGAGGATGCAAAAAAACTGTGGCGCAGTGCGCACGACAAAGATCCGAAAAACGAGACGCTGAGGGCCACGCTGCAGCGGCTGCAGATCAAGCCCTAGCCCATGCAGCGTCGATTATTTCTGCTGGCGTTGGCCTTCACAGGCGCCTGTACGACTACGCAGCCTTTGCCATCGGGCGGGCGCAAATACCGAAATGATGTTCGACTGAACGGTCGTCTCTCAGTGAGTTACCGTTCCGCAGGTAAACCAGAATCGCTGCAGGGTAAGTTTTTATGGGTACAGCGCGGCGAGCAAATTGATATCGAACTGCTCACGCCGCTCGGCCAAACCATGTTCCGGATCGCGATTGCTCCCGGCCGCGCCAGGATCGAGCAATCCGGTGGCGAGGTGCGCGAGGCCGAAAGCATCGATCAACTCACCGAACAAACCTTGGGCTGGGCGCTGCCCGTCAATGGTTTGCGCTACTGGCTGCAAGGTTTTGTGCGGGATGCTCAGCGTCGGGTGATGACCATCATGCCAGATCAAACCGCCCCATTGCGCAGTGATGGTTGGAAGCTTCGCTACGCCAGCTGGCAAGCTGATGGCGACACCGTAATGCCAAAGCGCATCGACTTCTCGCGTGAAGCTGCGCAAAACGATCTGACGCTGAAGGTAGTGATCGATCGCTGGGATGGTGAGGAATAAGCCGTGCCACGCTCGTTGAATGACTGCCCCGCGCCCGCCAAGCTGAATCTGTTCTTGCATGTCACCGGGCGTCGTGATGACGGCTATCACTTGCTGCAGTCGGTGTTTCAGTTGATCGATCTGCAAGACACCCTGCACTTCCAGCTGCGTGATGATGATGCGATCGTCCGCACAACGGACATCGCGTCTCTGCCGCCCGAACAAGATCTGACGGTTCGCGCCGCGCGCTTGTTGCAGTCTGAGGCATTGGCGCGTGGGCTGGCCGTCGGCGGAGCTGAAATCGCGATTGAAAAGCGTCTGCCGATGGGCGGCGGCATCGGCGGCGGCTCTTCAAATGCCGCCACCACGCTGATTGCCTTGAATCATTTGTGGGGCACCGGCTTGTCGCGCGCTGAGCTGATCCGCCTGGGGCTACAGCTGGGCGCCGATGTGCCGTTCTTTCTGTTCGGCGGCAACGCCTTTGTCGAGGGCATAGGCGAGCAGCTCACGCCGATCCAGACGCCCGAGGGATGGTTCGTGCTGATTCACCCCGGCGTAAGCGTGCCGACGCCCCTGATCTTCCAGACGCCCGAATTGACACGCGACACCAAAGTCGTGAAAAT
>CAZLJL010000071.1:0-8009 GCA_964559785.1 uncultured Bifidobacterium sp. | reverse complement strand
CGGCCTTCAAGCATTTTTTCTTGGCATCAGCCAAAAGCTGCAACTCATCTCCGGGGATGGTGAAGCTGTCCCGAACCAGCGCGGCGTGCTTGACATCGAGCTTCTTCTTCTCAGTCCCAGCTTTCGAGCTCACCTTCGCATCTGCCTTTTTGCCAGCCTTGGCACTTTTCTTTGCCGTGGCTCCAGAGCTACCTTTTTTCTTGCTCGGCAATTTTGAGAGCTTTTGATAAGCCGAGCTAGCGCGGCTGTCGCTATCCGCGATTGATCCATCAAGCCAGAGCGTCATAAGGTCCATCGCTACATCCCCTGTTTTTCCGTATAAACGGTTTATATAGTATGTAAATTTAAATGTCTATACAGTGGGGTGCCTTTTTCAGTAATGATCCGTGCCGCCAAGTAGCGATTCCGGCAGCAGGTTTTCCCAGTATCCACGGCTTTTTTGGCTCTCAAGTTCCTTTACCGATTAGCGAGGGCGATCGAACGGTATCCGATGAGACTCGTCTCGGCGAGCCGCACTATGTCATTTACTGGGTTGCACATCAGGCACTATTCCCGGCCCAAGGATAGGCCGCACCTATCAGTCATTTTCGAGAATTAGATAGTTTTTATTTGGTGGAATCGTTTCAGACAGCCGAACCAGCCGATTCGGGCCCATCCGCGGTTGGCGAGGAGGCTGGTTGCAAGGTTAGGAGCCCGCGATCGGCTAAAGGACTGGCAGAGTGGGTCAACGGGAGCGGTGTCACGAAGTTGAAATTCAGCAGCGGTATTTTTCGCTGGGCCCCACTTCTCTGGTATTGGCATGGAAACGGTTAACACTTTTACCTCACCAGCAGCTGTTATTAATGAGCTGACGCGAATGAGAAGCCTCGGCTACTTCGTGGTTGACGAGGCTTTTGAATTTGCTCGAGATTTCGATGTATCCGACTTTGCTGGCTTGTCTGTCTCATCTCTGGCGTTTATTGCGTGTGAGCGCGGACATGCTGAATACAAGTCGCGGTTGAGATCTAGCGGGGCAATCGATGTCTCAGCCAAGTAAAGCAGATAGGACAGGTTTTCTACAAGGGCAGTTAGACCAGATTGCTTGATTGGTCTTGATGAGGTGTCTTGGTAAACGGCCAAGCCTGCTGGACTAAGCCTCGAAAATTCCCAATTGATTATTATTGTTCCACGAGGTTGCAATTGCGTTTTCTTAGCCTGATGCTACTGCTGATAGTACAGACGATCAGCATTCCTACCAATGCAACCGTGCCGAGTGATACCTTGCTTCATATCGTTCAGCGATGCGTTGACGTTAGTTCTGCCAATTATTGTAGCCAGTGTCGGCTTCCTCAAAAAAGCGTTGGTTGCCTAGCGGAGCCTACTTGTAGAGCCACGGTCGAGATTTGGGCGGAAGATAAGGATTTTGTAGCGATGCGGGATATCAAGATGTGTGGATGCCCCGATGATTTTGTGCACGGTCTGGTGCTGCCGAGGGCGACAATTACCGGCGTTGAGGATTTGAATAAGCCCGATTCGATCTGGTTATTCTCATGGCGTATCGCGATCTCAAGAATGTCAGAGGAGGATATTGCTCTGGTCGTCAATCCCCGCCTACGCAGAACCCAGAATCAATTACATGTTCACTTGGTAAGGCTAAAACCAGATAGTCGGTCGCTATTGGCCAAAGATTTTGTAGGGGAAACCAGCGATCTCTCGAGTGTTTGGCGCATTGCGCAGCGGGCTGCCGATGCACGACAAATGCATGACTTTGGTGTCCTAGTATTTCAAACTACGTCAGACAATTTCGGGGTAGTCATATCCAGCGATAGTCCGGAGGGTTTATACACTCAGGCCGTCTGTCGACCATAAGCAGGACGAAGCTATTACCGCAAACGTCAGAAAATCTATTTAATTGCCATAAAAAGCTTCATCAACCAAGACCGGCATAACAACCAAGATTTTTGGGCTTGTTGAAGCAAATATAATAAACCCCTGTTCTGCGGCACTTTATTTTGCGCGGCAGAATGCCAATCGAGGCGGATGGGGAGCCAAGCATGAACAAAAAGATATTTACTTTACGCCGCATCGATCCGGAGGCGCCAATCTCACTTGCGGATGTGCCGACCGCACCCCCGACTGAGCCCAAGAGATCCGAAGTTGATGCCGTGAGATCCGAGATCAGCGAACTAAGTGGGCGGTTGAACAAGCTCCAGCTACGGTTACATTCGTCCACCGAGCATGGTGTGCTGCTCGTGCTGCAGGGGATGGATACCTCGGGCAAGGATGGCGCTATTCGTCATGTGTTCTCCCACGTCAGTCCACTCGGGGTGCGGGCAGAGCCATTTGGTGCACCCAGCGAGGATGAGCGTCGCCATGATTATCTCTGGCGTGTGCACGCCAAAGCGCCACGTCGCGGCGAGCTGGTGGTCTTCAACCGCAGTCACTATGAAGACGTACTCGTAACACGAGTGAGGGGATGGATCAGTAAGGCGGTCTGCCAGCGTCGTTATGAACACATCCGAGATTTTGAGCGTATGCTCAGCGACGAGGGAATTACGATCATTAAGTGTTATCTGCACATCTCCAAGCAGGAGCAGAAGCAACGCTTGCAGGCCCGAATGGATGACCCGGACAAGCACTGGAAATTGCAGGCTTCCGATTTTGAGGACCGGCGATTATGGAAGAACTATATCCAGGCTTACGAGGATACGATCGCGGCGACCAGTACTGATTATGCGCCGTGGCATGTGATCCCGGCCGATTCGAAGTTATACCGAGACTATTTTTTGATGACGCTCTTGGTCGAGACGCTAGATGGGCTGAAGTTGAAACCACCTTCAGCCAGTTTTGATCTCAAGAGCGCACGACTGGACTGAGTTTATCCAGGCGATCTTCATCTGGACTGCGCTTGTTCAGCCACGCAGTACCCGTACGGCATGGTTTGCAGCGGGGCGATCGCGAGATGGGGTTTCCACGCGCTGCTTACTGGGTGGGGTCCAACCATGCTTTTTCCAAACGGATTGCACGTCCCCGCCAGGGGTCCAGACATGCTCACCGGGCCGTTTGCCGACTCTCGCCGGCGTGGTGTTGCTGTCTTTGGGGTGATGCTGACTCATACGATTGGCCTGAATAAAAATGCAAAAATTTAGGATTAAAGAATCGGCAGCATGCAGCGTTTCTTGAGCCGCCTGCCGCTGCCGCGCGTGACTTCGCCGAACCCCGATCCGTCAGCCACTGCGCTTCAGCCGGCGCCACAGGGTGGTGCGGCTAATGCCGAGGTGATCAGCGGCCGCTGCGCGGTTACCGTCGAAGCGGGCGAGTACTTGCTGAACTGACGTGGTCTTCGGTTCGCGCTCAGTGATCGCTTCCTGATAAGTCGCTCGGGGTCCCGCAGGTCGCGTGATTAGCTCGGGTGCGATCTGTGTCAGGAAAGCCGGCGTCAGTGCCTGCAGTGGCTCGACTGCCAGGAATAGCGCGACGCGTTGCATCAGATTGCGCAGCTCGCGTACATTGCCCGGCCAGTGCCACGCTTCGAGTGTCGTGGCGCAGGCTTGCAGCTCCGCATGCAGATTCGCGCTGGCTTGCGCACCGATTTCGGCTAGCGCGTTTTTCAAAAACCACTCGGCCAGTGCAACGATATCGTCCGTGCGCTCCCGCAGTGAGGGGATGGTCATGCGTAAGACACTCAGACGGTAATACAGGTCAGCGCGGAATCGTCCCTCTGCGACCAGTGAGTCCAGACTGCAATGCGTCGCGCCAATGATGCGAACATCAATCGCCACCGGTCGGGTGCCACCCACGCGAACCACTTCTTTTTCTTCCAAAACCCTGAGTAGCCGGGTTTGAAGTGCGAGGGGCATCTCGCCAATTTCATCCAGAAACAAGGTACCGCGGTGCGCAGCCTCGAACAGTCCAGCATGACCACCGCGTCGCGATCCGGTAAAAGCACCTTCCTCATAGCCGAACAGCTCTGACTCGAGTAACGACTCTGCAATGGCACCGCAGTTGACGGCGACGAACGGTCGATCACCACCGATACCACGCACGCTCTCGCGGTGGATCGCCTGAGCTACCAACTCCTTGCCCGTCCCGGTCTCTCCCTCGATCAGCACCGCGGCAGGCGATTTTGCATACACCTCGACGGTACGCCGCAGCGCTTGCATGGGGGCAGACTCGCCGCGCAGTGCAGAGAGTGCGTACTTGGCTTTTGGGTTGTCAGATACTGCGTAGGCACGGCCGCGTGGTGCATCGAAGCGGGTCGCGCGTGCGATATCGAAGGCGTCTTCAAACGCTTGGCGGATTGAACCGGCCGAGTAAACGAAGATGCCGGTCAGGCCTGCCTCTTCGGCCAGGTCGGTGATCAGGCCGGCACCCACCACCGCTTTGATACCAGCGGACTTCATCTCGCTGATCTGCGCGCGGGCATCCTCCACGGTGACGTAGCTGCGCTGCATCACTGGCAAACCGAACGTGACTTGAAACTCGAGGAGTTCGGGCGGCGCTTCCTGGTAGCTGATCATGCCGATTTCTGTGGTGATCTTGCGCGCCCGTGCCAGGGCTTGCATCACATCGAAGCCACTTGCCTTGGCGAGCACCACCGGAATCGATAGTCGGCTCTTGAGGTATGTGCCGTTCGACCCTGCGGAGATCACCGCGTCGCAACGCTCAGTCTGCAGCCGCGCTCGAATATGCGCGACCGCTTCATCAAAGCCGAGTTGGATCAATTCGATATCAGCGCGATCGTCGAACTCCGTAGTGAGATCGCGAAACATGTCGAATAGCCTGGAGCTGGCAACGGCCCAGAACACCGGGGCGTTGGCACGGTCACGAGCGGGCGAGTTGGGGCGGATCATGTTTCAGCAATGTTTCATGTTTCAAGTATTCGTGCAATTGAAACACAAAATGAAACATCTGCCCATGGCTGCCTATTTGGCAATGCGCCGGGTTGACCCTGCAAGCTACTGATTTGGTGCGGGATTTTCCAGGCCTTGGGTTTCATTGCGAGTACGCTTGGCGTGGCACAGCGATTGCAAAAGGGCTGACAGGCATCCCGCCTGAACCCGTTTGCACAGGACACACCATGACCATTTCATCCCCCGGCGCGCGCTTCCGACAGGCGCTGAAGGACGAGTCGCCGCTGCAGGTCATCGGCGCTATTAACGCCAACCATGCACTGCTGGCCAAGCGCGCAGGCTTCCGCGCTATTTATCTTTCAGGTGGCGGCGTGGCCGCTGGTTCGCTCGGTTTGCCGGATCTGGGCATTTCAAATCTCGACGATGTCTTGACCGATGTTCGTCGCATCACCGATGTCTGCGATTTGCCCTTGTTGGTGGATGTAGATACCGGCTTTGGTTCGTCAGCTTTCAATGTGGCGCGTACGGTGAAGTCGATGATCAAGTTTGGCGCCGCAGCGATGCATATTGAAGATCAGGTGGGTGCCAAGCGCTGCGGCCATCGTCCCAACAAAGAAATCGTCAGCAAGCAAGAGATGGTCGACCGCATCAAAGCGGCGGTGGATGCGCGTACCGATGATCAATTCGTGATCATGGCGCGTACCGATGCCTTGGCTGTCGAAGGGCTGGACGCCGCGATCGAGCGTGCGGTGGCATGTGTCGAGGCCGGGGCTGACATGATTTTTCCCGAGGCGATCACCGAGCTCGAGATGTACAAAAAATTCGCGGCGGCGGTGAAGGTCCCCATTCTGGCGAATATCACTGAATTTGGTGCGACGCCCTTGTTTACTGTCGATGAGTTACGGGAGTCGGATGTAGGCATTGTGCTGTATCCGTTGTCGGCCTTCCGGGCAATGAATAAAGCTGCGGAAGCGGTATACCAAGCAGTACGCCGCGACGGTTCGCAAAAAAATGTCGTTGATCTCATGCAGACACGCATGGAGCTGTACGACAGAATTGATTATCACGTTTTCGAGCAAAAGCTGGATGCGCTATTTGCGCAACAAAAGTCCAAGTAAAAAGTAACCAAGGGAGAGTTATATGAGTGAGCAACAAGCAGCAGGCTTCAAGCCAAAAAAATCCGTCGCACTATCCGGTGTTACCGCAGGTAATACAGCGCTTTGCACAGTCGGTCGCACAGGTAATGATCTGCACTACCGTGGCTACGATATTCTGGATTTGGCTGAAAGCAGCGAGTTTGAAGAGATTGCACACCTACTGGTGCATGGCAAGCTACCGACTACCGCAGAGTTGAAAGCCTACAAGCAGAAGTTGAAAGCGCTGCGTGGCCTGCCCGCGAATGTGAAGGCAAGCCTGGAGTGGTTACCAGCCTCGTCGCATCCGATGGATGTGATGCGCACGGGCGTTTCTGCGCTGGGTTGTGTGCTGCCCGAAAAAGATGATCACAACACGCCCGGTGCACGCGATATTGCAGATCGCCTGATGGCATCACTGGGATCTATCCTGCTGTACTGGTACCACTATAGCCATAATGGTCGGCGTATCGAAACCGAGACCGATGATGATTCGATCGGTGGTCACTTCCTGCACTTGCTACATGGTGAAGCACCGTCCGAATTGTGGGTGAGGGCGATGCATACTTCGCTGATTCTGTACGCAGAGCATGAGTTCAATGCTTCGACCTTTGCTGGCCGCGTTATCGCCGGCACGGGTTCTGACATGTACTCTGCGATCACCGGTGCGATTGGTGCCTTGCGTGGTCCCAAGCACGGCGGTGCCAATGAGGTAGCGTTTGATATTCAGAAGCGCTACGACAATCCGGATGAGGCCGAGGCCGACATTCGTCGTCGTGTCGAGAACAAGGAAGTCATCATTGGATTTGGCCACCCCGTGTACACCATCTCTGATCCGCGGAATAAAGTGATCAAAGAAGTGGCGCGCACGCTATCGAAGAGCGCTGGCTCGACCAAGATGTTTGATATTGCCGAGCGTTTGGAAAGCGTGATGTGGGAGATCAAGAAGATGTTCCCCAACCTCGACTGGTTCTCGGCAGTGTCTTACCACATGATGGGTGTGCCAACAGCCATGTTCACGCCACTGTTCGTGATTTCACGTACCTCGGGTTGGGCAGCGCATATCATCGAGCAGCGGATCGACAACAAGATTATTCGGCCGAGCGCGAACTACGTCGGGCCGGAAGATTTGAAGTTTGTGCCGATTTCGAAGCGCAAGTAATTGTGGTTGCAGCCGGGTTCAGTGCAAAGCTGCTGGACCCCGGCCTGCGCCGGGGTGACGTCATCAGTGGCTGCCGGTTTTTTGAAGGCCATTCCGGTACTGCGATAGATGACGCATGCGTGCTGGACCTCAAACTGCGCCGGGGTGACGTCATCAGTGGCTGCCGGTTTTTTGAACGCCATTCCGGTACTGCGATAGATGACGCATTCGTACTGGACCTCAAACTGTGCAAGGGTGACATCATTTAATGCTGCTGGCTTTTGCAACGTCATTCCGGCGCAGGCCGGAATCCAGTAAATTGTTTCTCGCCGCGATTTAACTTTAAAAGCACCTAAGACGATCAAACCATGAACACCGCCCACCGCAAACCTCTACCCGGCACCAGCCTCGATTACTTCGATGCACGTGAAGCCGTTGATTCAATCAAGCCCGGTGCTTGGGAAAAACTGCCGTACACCTCGCGCGTGCTCGCCGAAAATCTGGTGCGTCGCTGCGATCCATCGACATTAACGGCGTCGCTCAAGCAGCTGATCGAGCGTAAGCGTGATCTCGACTTTCCGTGGTTTCCGGCGCGCGTGGTGTGTCATGACATCCTCGGCCAGACCGCGCTGGTCGATCTGGCCGGTTTGCGTGATGCGATTGCGGATCAGGGTGGTGACCCGGCCAAAGTGAACCCGGTAGTCCCGGTGCAACTCATTGTTGATCACTCGCTCGCGGTGGAATGCGGTGGTTACGATCCACAGGCTTTCGAAAAAAATCGTGCGATTGAAGATCGTCGTAATGAAGACCGTTTTCATTTCATTGACTGGACCAAGCACGCTTTTAAGAATGTCGATGTGATCCCGCCGGGTAACGGCATCATGCACCAGATTAATCTGGAGC
>CAZLJL010000070.1:0-8098 GCA_964559785.1 uncultured Bifidobacterium sp. | reverse complement strand
TGCCGAATACGCAAATTCTTGCGCACGCGCGCGAGCAAGGGTTCCTGCTCGGTGCGCGACAAATCGCAGACCTCGATTCGGGTCGGGTCGATCTGTCCACCAGCGCTGCCAACCGTCACGAGTGGAATGCGCTGCTCGCGACAATGCACGATTAGCGCTGTTTTAGCGCGCGCATCATCGATGGCATCAATCACGAAATCGAAATGGCCGGGAACGATCAATTCGGCAATATTGTCTGCGTTGATGAATTCCTCAACATTGTTTACCTGACACAGCGGATTAATCTGCGCGATACGCTCAGCGAGTGCCACGACCTTGGCCTTGCCCAAGGTATCGGTCAGCGCGTGGATCTGACGATTGATATTAGATTCAGCAAGATGGTCCAGATCAATCATGGTGATGCGACCAATCGCGCTGCGCGCCAGCGCCTCAACGGCCCAACAACCCACGCCGCCGACACCGATCACGCACACATGGGCAGCTCGAAATCGCGCCAGCGCCGGCGCACCGTACAGACGAGCGACACCGGCAAAGCGACGATCAGCATCGATCTCGACATCAGCATGATCGGGATTGTCGAGATGATTAGGCAGGGGGAATGCGGCAGACATCATCGCATTCTAGCGGACACGGTTCAGGTTCGACGTACACTGTCAGCTGTGCGCCCTGATTGATCTGCTGTTGACCCTCGTGCCCCGCCCCTCCCCGCTGCTTGCCTTGATTGGCGTCGCTGTCTGCACCCACGTCGCGCTGGCAGCGGCGCGCGTGACTACCTCACTCTATGCGCTGTCGCTGCATGCGTCCGAGTTCACGGTCGGCACATTGATCGCCCTGTTCGCCGTGTTCCCCATGCTGTTGGCCGTCACCATGGGCCGAATCATCGACCGTATCGGGGTCTACCGGCCGCTGCGCTTTGGCGCCTTAATCGGCTCGGCGGGTGTTTTGGTGGCCGCTGCCGTGCAATCGATCGCTGGGCTGTATGTCGCCGCGGTACTGATCGGCACCGGTTTCATGGCGATTTTCATCGCAACGCAGTATGCAGTGGGTACGCTGCTCGAGGGCGAGGAAAAGACGGCTGGCTTCTCACAACTGGCGGTCGGTTTTTCGGTATCGGCGTTCATCGGCCCCATGATGGCGGGCTTCACCATCGACCATGCAGGCCATGCTGTCGCATTTTTAGTGTGCAGCGTCTTTACGCTACTCGCTTTTGCAATCGCCTCCGGTCCTACCCTGCGCAATCTACCCGCACACCAGAGCACGCACCCGCGTACTCGCAGCAGCGCGCTTCAGTTGCTTGGCCATCGCGAGCTACGTGGTCTGTACTTCGTCAGCATCACACTCGCCGCAGCCTGGGATTTATTCACCTTCATAGTCCCGGTGCGCGGCACGCAGCTGGGTTTCTCTGCATCGACCATCGGTTTGATTCTGGCCTGCTTCTCGGTAGCGACCTTCACCGTACGCATTGCCATGCCCTACCTCTTGCGTCGCGCACATGAGTGGCAGATTTTGAGTATGACACTCGCTTCGGCCGCCTTGTGCTACTTGCTGCTACCCTTCGCACAGCAACCGCTAACCATGGCGGCAGCTGCCTTCGGGCTCGGACTGGCGCTCGGTAGCGGTCAGCCGAATGTGCTGGCATTACTCCATAGCGGTGCGCCACCGGGCCGCGGTGCTGAAGCTATTGCTATTCGTGCCAGCTTGGGTAACTTGTCTTCGGTCTCGCTACCGCTAGCCTATGGTGCAATGGGCGCCGTGCTGGGCCCATTTGCCGTATTCTGGGGCGTGGGGGTGGTCATCACCTTCGCAATACCCGTTGCCGCTCGCCGTGCGCGGCATGTATCTGCCAAGCGCTCAACTGCACCATGAAACTCTTCATCACTTATCAATAACAACCGACTATGACTATTTCCATTGCCGATCTTCGCCGTGATTACAGCCAAGCCACGCTCGCTGAGCACGAGGTGGATAGTGATCCGATCAAGCAGTTTGCTCTATGGTTTCAGCAAGCGCTTGATACTGAAGTACCTGAGCCAAATGCCATGGGACTAGCCACCGTCGATAGCAGCGGGCGGCCCTCGCTTCGTATCGTGCTGCTGAAAGATTTTGACGAACGCGGCTTCACCTTTTATACCAATTACCAAAGCCGCAAGGGTGAGCAGCTACTACATAATCCACATGCAGCATTAAGTTTTCACTGGCACGATCTGGAGCGGCAGATTCGTATTGAAGGTACTGTCGAGCGCGTCGCCACCGAAGAAAGTGATGCCTACTTTGGTATTCGACCTCTGAAAAGCCGTATCGGCGCGATTGCCTCGGCACAAAGCCGTCCGATCGCCAGCCGCGAGCAGCTTGAGCAGCAATTTGTAGAGGCTGAAGCTCACTTTGGTGAACAGCCACCACGCCCGCCACACTGGGGCGGCTACCGGCTTAACCCCAGCTGGATTGAGTTTTGGCAGGGACGACGCTCGCGCTTGCATGATCGAATCGCTTACCAGCGAGAGCACGACGGACATTGGTCACGGGTCCGTCTACAACCCTGATAAGGCTTCTTGACACATGCTCTCCGCGCGTAGCGGAGAGCCGCCAATAACACCAGCGGTTGTTTGTTCAAGCCTTTTAGATAAACATCAAGGCACTGATCCCAAGCCAAAAGCAAAGTCCAACGCGGGAGGTGGGCTATGTTTTGGGAGAAAAAGCTCGATCGCTGGATAAGTCATGTACATACCCACCTTGGGATGCCGCTACGCCTCAAGCTTTGGAATGGCCATCAACTTGACCTTGGGGGTAGCCATCCAGAGGTGACGATTCGGGTACCCAAGCCCGCGGCGCTCGCTTACTTGCTACAACCCTCACTTGAGTCGCTCGGTAAAGCTTATGTCGAGGGCAAGCTAGAGGTTGAAGGCCGATTACGCGCGATTATTCAACTCGCCAACCAGCTCGCAGAGCTCAGTCAACGGCAACGATCGCGTCTCGGACGGCTGTTCACTGCGCGTGCACACAGCAAAGCGCAGGATGCACGCGCGATCGCTTATCACTATGATGTTTCGAATGCCTTTTATCAGGCGTTTCTTGATCGCGAGATGGTTTACTCATGTGCCTACTTTGAGCAAGGCGATGAAGATTTAGCGACTGCACAACAAAAAAAGATCGACCATATTTTGCATAAGATCGCGCTTCAGCCAGGCCAGCGGCTGCTGGATATTGGCTGCGGCTGGGGCGCACTGGTGATCCGTGCTGCACAGCATTACGGCGCAAACTGTGTCGGCATCACACTATCTGCACAACAACGCACGTGGGCAACTGAACGTATAAAAATGCTGGGCTTGGAAAATCAGGTCAGCATACAGCTGCTCGACTATCGTGATGTCTATGGACAGTACGATCGAATTACCAGTGTTGGAATGTTCGAGCACGTTGGAATAAAAAATCTACCCCTGTATTTCGGCAAGTTGAGCCAACTTCTCACCGAGGATGGCCTGATCATGAATCATGGCATCTGCACCACCAATACCGACCATCGTACTGCACGCTATGGTGCTGGCGAGTTTATTTCCCAGTATGTCTTCCCGCACGGAGAGTTACCGCATATTGGTACGGTCATGCTCGCCATGCAGGATGGTGGACTAGAAAGTATCGATGTCGAAAATCTGCGTCGCCACTATGCGCGTACTTGCACGCTATGGGCAGACAATTTCGAGAGAAATGATGAGCTGATCCGTAGTCTGGTCGATGCCAAGACGTATCGTATTTGGCGCGTATACCTCGCTGGCTGCGCACATGCATTTGAACATGACTGGGTCTCGCTATACCAAGTGCTGTGCGGCAAAGCCGGCCGGGCATCAAACAAAATTGCGTGGTCGCGGCGATACATGTATCGCTAAACGCCAGCGATGACCACACCTGTCATTTCAGCAGATGACTAGTCGTGACCGAGTCTCGCACCAAATACCTTTTTGAACTTCATCACCTTTGGCTCCACCACAAACACGCAGTAGGACTGCAGTGGGTTATTAGCGAAATAGTTCTGGTGATACTCCTCGGCGCGATAAAACACCGGCGCCTCAAGCAACTCGGTCACGATAGGCCCATCCCAGACGTGTGCCATTTCAGCGATCACCTGCTTGGCTATGACTATCTGCTGCGCGTCATGCGTATAAATCACTGAACGATACTGCGTACCGACATCATTGCCTTGACGATTCGGCGTGGTGGGATCGTGGATCGTAAAAAAAACTTCCAGGATGTCGCGGTAACTGATCTGCGTAGAATCAAAATGAATCCGCACGACCTCCGCATGCCCGGTCGTTCCCTGACATACCGCCTCGTAGCTTGGGTTCACCACATGACCACCGCTATAGCCAGACTCGACCAATGAGACACCGCGCATTTGTTGGTATACCGCTTCCAGACACCAGAAGCAGCCACCACCCACGGTAGCGATTTCTGTACTCATGTGAGGCTCCTTATTTTTGTAGGCTAGTACTGTAACGTATCGTGTTCAGATCTGCCGGTGCGCCCGCCAGCCCAATAACGATATCGCCAACAAGACAAGATGTACGATAAATGCTCTCAAACCGACAGGTAGTTTTTGCCACTTGGAGCAGTTGTTAAGAGCCTGTCCCCGGCACCCTGTCAGTCGCCGCAAACTGCATCAACTGATGATCACGTAGCGATGGCAGCACAGTATGTCGAAGTAACTCTGCACTAAAGATATGCTGATCGATGAAAGTCGTGCGCGGTGTGGCTGGTAGCGTCGCACACAATTGATCGAGGCTAGTCGGATACCAATCTTGTGCAGTATCGCGAAGCCACAAGGTGGCGTGTGACATGGGGGCGTCAACCAGCACTGGATCATGATGACTCCAGGTCGCCAATAAAGCCTCCAGCCGATAGGTCGTCGATCCTGCCATCGAAGCGGACTGATCTTGGAGTAGCAGCTTGGGTTGTCGCTCCGCGAGAATCTGCGAAGCCTGTACGGTCGACATGGACTCCAGCGGCAACAAAATCGCGCCCAGACGCAGCAGAGCAAAATAAAGCACGATCGCATCCGGATGGCCGCGACCAAAGTAGGCGACCAAGTCACCTTCTCTAATGCCCCATTCGCCGTACAGACGCGCCGAGCCGCGCTCGATACGCGACCATAAACGGCGGTAGGTGATATCGCGGTCAGGCAGCACATGGGCGAGTTGATCGCCGTGTTGATCTGCGTGATCCCGTAGCAGCGCCAGCAGGTCAGGAGTTCTTGTTGTCATTTGCACGATTTTACGCAAGAACCCGCACTCGCCGACTTGATATGCACTTTTTCGGCATAATTCAGGATTATCGCAAGAATTTCCAAAATGCTTACCCCCGCAAAACTCCCCGTCGAACCCGAATTCGATACGCAGCACTTCCGTGCTGCGCTGTCGCAGTTCGCGACCGGCGTCACCATCATCACGACCCGTGATCAGGACGGCAGCTTCTTCGGTCTGACCGCAAGCTCATTCAACTCGGTCTCGCTGACACCGCCGCTGGTGCTGTGGAGTCTTGGGCAAAAGTCGCGCAGCATGCCGCTATTCGCTGAAAATTCGCATTATGTGATTAATGTGCTGGCGGCCGATCAAGCTGAATTAGCTGAGCGTTTCGCCAGCCGTCTCGATGATCGATTTAGTGGTGTCGACTTCAGCTTGTCGCAAACCGGATTGCCAATCCTGAGTGGCGTATCGGCTTGGTTCGAGTGCCATAATCGCAGCCGCCACCCTGAGGGCGATCATGTAATTTTTGTCGGCGAGGTCGAGCGATGCGCATTTGAGCGTAAACCGGCGCTGCTGTTTCACGACGGCCGCTTCAAGACCTCACCCACTTAATCAATTCAGCACCATCAAGCCAGCAGAATCAGGCCAACATCATTAGGCCAATAATCGCTCCAACACACCGGCAGAATCAAAGGCAGCACGCTGCAAGCGATCGTTGATACCCTGCCAGGCTGCCGTCTTGGGTGGTTGTTCAACCAAGATCAGATCAGCACCCACTTGATCCAAAGCGCGTAGCTGAGCGTATAAGGCTTGTGCATAGGCTTGCGGGTCAGACGCCATGCGCGTTGTGAACACGCCCTCTGCTTGCACACCTTCCAAGCGCAAGCCTTCTGTTGGCAATACTTCTTTATCCATCACCAGGCTCACGACATGTCGTTGCTTTGCCGCTAGCGCCGCGATCGTCTTGGTCAGGGCTTGCGTTTCTATCAGCGCCAGCGGCGTGCGAGGTGCGTAGTGTGCATCCAGACTACCCGAGACACGCGGGGCATTGTGACCCGTCGTTGCTAGCTGACATCCCAATACCTGCTCGAGCTGTTGCACGCTGATCTGACCGGGACGCAGAAGCACTGGTCCATGTGTATCGAGACGCGTCAGATCGACAATGCTTGACTCGATCCCCACCTCACATGCACCGCCCTCCAGAACTGCTGCAATCGGACCACTTCCCGGCGAACCGAATTCATCAATCACATGCTGTGCCGTGGTCGGGCTGACACGGCCAAACCGATTCGCCGATGGTGCGGCGATACCACCTTGCCCCTGACGAAATAATTTCAATAAGGCTTGTGCCACAGGATGCGATGGGCAACGTACACCAACCGAGTCCTGGCCACCCGTGATTACGTCGTCGACTCCCGGAGCGCGCTTAAGAATCAAGGTCAGCGGCCCGGGCCAAAACGCCTTGATCAATCGTTGAGCTACCGGCGGGATATCGATCGCCCAGCGGGACAGGTCAGCATCGTATGCCACATGCACGATCAACGGATGATTGGAAGGCCGACCTTTGGCACTGAAAATCGCTGCCACCGCTGCCGGGTTATCAGCATCTGCCGCCAAGCCGTAAACCGTTTCAGTCGGTATCGCAACCAGCTTGCCTTCTTCAAGCAAACGCGCGGCTTGAGCGATCGCGTCAGCGTCTGCCACTGTCAATGCGCGATGCCGAGCAGATGGCAAGCCGCAGCACAGTGCTGCTGCACTTCATCAAGTGTGTCGGCAACAAAGGTGACGTGCCCCATCTTGCGACCACGACGCGGCTCATCTTTGCCATAGAGATGAAGATTGGCACCCGGGATTGCGAGTAGCGCTTCCCATGCCGGCTCACGCGGATGATCGTCGTCTGTGGCAAACCATAAATCGCCGAGCAGATTGAGCATGATGGCGGGCGAATGCTGACGCACGTCGCCGAGTGGTAGCTTGGCCATGGCACGCGCCTGCTGCGCAAACTGACTAGTGACGCAAGCATCAATCGTATAGTGACCACTGTTATGTGGTCGTGGTGCCATTTCATTGACCACCAGCGAGCCATCGCTTAAAACAAAAAACTCGACGCACAGCACACCGACATACGCGAGTTGCGCGATGATCTCCAGTGTTGCTGCCTGAGCGAGTGCCGCGCACTCGGTCGTGACATTCGGACCCGGTACAGTCGTACTGAACAGTATGCCGTCACGGTGTACATTTTCTGCGATCGGGTACACCACTGCCTGACCATCGGCACCGCGTACCGCCAATACGGAAACCTCATACGCCAGCGGCAGCATTTTCTCCAGCACGCAAGGCACTTGCTGCATCTGTGCAAACGCAGCACCAACTTCTGCGCGCGTACGAACTCGTGCCTGACCTTTACCGTCGTAACCCATGCGGACAGTTTTCAGAATACCGGGGAACAGATCATCCGGTAAGGCATCAATATCTGCCTGCGAAGTGATCACCCGATGTGGCGCTGGCAGTACGCCCGATTTTTTCGCACATTGCGTAAAGAAAGCTTTTTCTGCCGCACGGTCTTGTGCAACCGATACCGCTGCTGCAGCGGGTGCAACAAAGGCATGCTGCGCCAGTTGCGACAAACTTTGCGCAGGCACGTTTTCAAATTCGGTGGTGATGGCGACACACTGCTCACCCAGCGCTGCCAATGCGTTGGCATCGGTGTAGCTGGCCACCAGCAAATGATCTGCTGCGTGACCGGCGGGGCAATCGGCCATCGGCTCGAGCACCGCAACCTTGAATCCCATCGCCTGTGCCGCATGAACAAACATTCGGCCTAACTGGCCGCCACCCATCACACCAAGCCAGGTCGAGGGATG
>CAZLJL010000069.1:0-8118 GCA_964559785.1 uncultured Bifidobacterium sp. | reverse complement strand
AAAGATGGAAAGCGAGCAGGAGGATACCAAACAGCATCGCCACCAGTCCGAAAAAACGGATCTGGCCATCAGAAAGTTGCGCTATTTGCAGGAAAGTCTGCCGCCAACGGCGGGGGGCCAGCAGCGGAAGCAGCCCCTCCAGCACAAAAAGCAGGCCGAGCGCGACCATGAAAGAGTAACCCACCGCCGGCCTTACTTCTTCGCGCCGCCAGGGGTCTTGAAGTACCTCAGGAACTCCGAATTCGGATCGATCAGCAGCACATCGCTACGTGTCTTGAAGCTATCTTTGTAAGCCTCCAAGCTACGCGAGAATTTGTAGAATTCAGGATTCTTGCCGAAAGCATCCGAGTAGATTCGGGCAGCTTTGGCATCTCCATCACCGCGGATAGCCTCAGCCTGTCGATAGGCGTCTGCCAGGATGACGATGCGTTGGCGGTCGGCATCGGCTCGGATCTTTTCGGATTCGGCCGCACCCGTCGAGCGCAATTCATTGGCGACCCGAACGCGCTCCGACTTCATCCGCTCGTAAACCGAATTGTTGATTTGCTCGACATAGTCGACGCGCTTCAAACGAACATCCAGAATCTGCGCACCAATCTGTGTCGCCTCAGTAGCCACCTTGGTTCGTATGGCATCCATCACCTTGCCGCGTTCACCAGAGATCACCTCGCGCACGGTACGCTTGGTGATCTCTTCGTTCAGTGAGGCCTTGATGATCTGCGCCATTCGGTCCTGCGCACGGCGCTCGTCACCACCGAATGAGACGAAGTACAACTTCGGATCCGAGATTCGCCATTTCACGAAGGCATCGACAAGAATGTTTTTCTTCTCTGCGGTGATGAAGCGATCCGGCTCGGGCGTATCGAGCGTGAGAATACGCTTATCGAGGAACATCACATTTTGGAAAGGCGGCGGCAATTTGAAGTGCAGCCCAGGATCTTTGATGACCTGCTTCACCTCACCCAGCGCGAACACAATCGCGTACTGGCGCTGATCGACGACGAACAGTGTCGAGGACAGGATGGCGAGCGCAATCAGGCCGGCAATAACATACGAGATCAGGCGACTCATCAGCGGCTCTCCCGATCACGCAAGCTGCGCTCGCGGTTTCTATCAATTCTTCCCTCGTTTAATGGGGGCTCATTGCTTACCGCTGGTGGCGTCGCAGCAGTCGCGGGCGCAGTTACACCAGACGCTGCCTCAGCCGCCGTCTGCGCGATTAGTTTATCGAGTGGCAGATAGATCATGCTGTTGTTGCTCTTGGTATCGACCATGATCTTCGTCGTACTGGCAAAAATCTGCTGCATCGCTTCAATGTAAAGTCGGTCGCGCATGACAGCCGGCGCGCGTTGGTACTCCACCAAAACCTTGTTGAAGCGTGCCGCTTCACCCTCAGCGTTTGCCACGACACGGGCACGGTAGCCTTCAGATTCTTGCATCAACCGGGATGCCGCACCGCGCGCCTTGGGCACAACATCATTGGCGTAGGCCTGGCCCTCGTTTTTCTGACGTTCACGGTCTTGTCCGGCTTTGACTGCATCATCAAACGCCGCCTGTACTTGCTCCGGCGGCTGAACTGCCTGCATGGTGACATTGGCCACCAGCACACCGGTAGCATAGCGATCGAGAATCTGCTGCATCAGCGCGCTGGTATCAAACGCAACTTTCTCGCGCCCTTCGTACAACACAAAATCCATCTTGGACTTGCCCACCACTTCGCGGATGGCGGTCTCAGCAACCTGCTTGACTGTTTCTTCCTGATCTCGGTTATTGAAGACCCAAGCCGATGCATCTTTCAAGCGGTACTGGACTGCAAACTGGATATCAATGATGTTCTCGTCGTCAGTCAACATCAATGACTCACGCGCGAGTTTATTTCGAACGTTACTACGGTAGCCAACTTCAACCGTGCGAACCTGCGAGAGATTCACGGTTTCGTGTGTCTGAATCGGGTAAGGCCAACGCCAGTTAAAACCAGGTTGTGCCGAGTGGCTGTACTTGCCGAACGTCAATACGATACCTGTTTGACCTTCTTGGACAATGAAGAACCCGCTGACCAACCAGAGAAAAACAATGACTGCGCCGGCCACGCCGGCACTAATGCCCGCATTGCGCGCATCATCCTCGCCATCATTTGACGATCCGCCGCCTGCACCGCCGCCACCCTTACCTCGGAGCAGGCGGTTAATTCGTTGATTGAATTCTCGCCACAACTGGTCGAGGTCAGGCGGGCCGTCGCTCGGTCGACCGGTTTGACGCGGCTCTTTCCCGTCATTGTCCTGAGGACCACGACCCCAACGCGGGTCATTGAGGGAAAAGATAAGGCCGAGTTTTTTTCTTATTGATCCGAACATGCTGTGGTGTTCTGCGGTCGGTGGGAGTGCTGTACGCAAGTGGCGATCGCGCTGCGCAGCAAGTCAATGCCTTCGCCCGTTCTCGCACTGACAAAAACGCGTCGAATTTTATCATATTCATCATATTCCACGCCGGGGGCATGCCCGCCAAGATCAATCTTGTTCCAGACCAGAATTTGGGGAACATGATCGGCGCCAATCTCCGCGAGCACCTCGTTCACCTGGACAATCTGCTCGTCTCGCACTGGACTGGCCGCATCCACCACATGTAGCAGCAAATCGGCGTGAATCGTCTCTTCCAGGGTGGCGCGGAAAGCCGCCACCAGTTGCGTTGGCAGTTCTCGGATGAAACCCACAGTGTCGGACAGCACGATGTTGCCCACTTCGCCCAAGTGAATCCGGCGCGATGTCGTGTCTAGCGTCGCAAATAGCTGGTCCGCAGCGTACACGCCCGCTTTTGTCATGTTGTTGAATAGCGTGGACTTGCCGGCGTTGGTGTAGCCGACCAGCGATACGGAAAATGTTGCACTGCGTTCGCGCGCACGCCGCTGGGTGAGCCGCTGCCGCTGCAGCTTTGCCAACCTGGCGCGCAGCATCTTGACCCGCTCACCAATCAGGCGACGGTCGGTTTCCAACTGGGTTTCTCCCGGACCGCGGAGTCCGATACCGCCTTTTTGCCGCTCGAGGTGGGTCCAGCCGCGCACCAGTCGGGTGGCGAGATGTTGCAACTGGGCAAGCTCGACCTGAACCTTGCCCTCATGGCTCTGCGCCCGCTGGGCAAAAATATCGAGAATCAGGCTGGTGCGGTCAATCACGCGCGTGTTCAGACGGCGCTCAAGGTTACGCTGCTGAGCCGGTGAAAGAGGATGATTGAAGATCACCAATTCTGCGCCAAGATCGGCCAACGCCTCGGTGATTTCATCGGCTTTACCCGAACCGACAAATAAGGCTGCATCCGGACTTGAGCGCCGACCGGTCACTGCGGCTACCGGTTCGGCGCCTGCAGATTTTGAAAGGAGGCCAAGCTCCTCTAGGCTGGCGAGAAAATCGCCTTTGCCGAAATCAACGCCGACGAGTACAGCGCGCATCAGTCAGCCTCGGACCGAGGGTCACGAGGCAAGAATGGCTTACTCAGACTCGGACTCTGAAGAGGCTTGTTGAAGATTAACAGCGCGCGCCGGCACAACGGTCGAAATCGCGTGCTTGTAGACCATTTGGGTGACTGTGTTGCGAAGCAGCACAACGTATTGATCGAAGGACTCGATATGCCCTTGCAGCTTGATGCCGTTGACGAGGTAAATAGACACCGGCACGTGCTCTTTTCGCAAGGCGTTGAGGAATGGATCCTGCAGCAGTTGCCCTTTGTTGCTCATGGATGCTCCGTATTCTTATATGTTCAGGCGATTGTTATGACGTTTGACGGAGGTGAACGCCCCGATCACTGGCAACTAGAAATGTAATCGATTTTGGCACTTGCTGGCAAACGCCGTCGCGCAAATTCCTCGCTAATCCGCCTTTGAAAAGGGGTTTTTTCCAGAGCGAAACTCTATCCTTAGGGGGGTGCCGATCAGACCGAAACTTTCTCTGAAATGTTTCTCCAGATACCGCTTATAGCTCGCGTCGATCCCATCCAATGCGTTGCCATGCACAACTATGACCGGTGGGTTTTGCCCCCCCTGATGCGCGTAACGTAGCTTGGGCCGCACGGACCCTTTGCGGCGCGGTTGTTGGTGCTCGACAGCTTGCTCCAGTGCGCGGGTCAATTGCGGGGTAGGTAACTTTCTCATTGCTGCTTCATACGCCGCGTTGATTGATTTCATCATTGGCGGGATGCCCGTACCCTTGATCGCAGAAATGAAATGCATCTTGGCAAATGACAAGAACGATAGCTTGCGTTCAATCTCTCGCTTGATATGTTCACGCGCATCCTGTTGCAGACCATCCCATTTATTCACACCAACCACCAGCGCGCGCCCCGCCTCCAGCACAAAACCAGCGATGTGGGCATCTTGCTCAGAGATATCCTGCTGCGCATCGAGCAGTAACAACACAACATTCGCGTCTGATATCGACTTCAGCGTTTTGACGACCGAAAATTTCTCGATCGCTTCGAACACCTTACCCTTACGACGAATACCCGCGGTGTCGATCAAGGAATAGTGACGGCCATCGCGCTCGAAAGGAATCTCGATCGAGTCACGCGTGGTACCTGGCATATCGAATGCAATCACACGCTCCTCACCGAGCAGCGCATTGACCATAGTTGACTTGCCCACGTTTGGACGTCCGACGATCGCAATCCGGGTACCACGATGAGCAGACTCGTCAGCGTCATCCGGTTCAGCATCAAGCAGCTCATCCAACGAAGTCTCGACCAGATCAGCTACGCCATCACCATGCGCGGCAGAGATAACGCAAGGATCGCCCAAGCCAAGTTCGTAGAAATCGGATGCAACGTTTGTGTATTGCATACCTTCGGATTTATTAATGACCAGAATGACCTTGCTTCCGGCCTTGCGCAGAAAATCGTTAATGGTCTTGTCGTGCGGGGTCAGCCCTTGGCGACCATCAACCATAAAAAATACGATATCCGCTTCAGCAATCGCTTGACGCGTTTGCTTTGCCATTTCGCGCAGGATGCCATCTTTGGCGACAGGCTCAAAACCGCCAGTATCGATCACGAGGAACGGGCGCTTGCCCACCCGCCCTTCGCCGTAATGGCGATCGCGCGTGAGCCCCGGGAAATCAGCGACCAGCGCATCGCGCGAGCGCGTCATTCGGTTAAACAAAGTCGATTTACCGACGTTTGGCCGCCCGACCAAGGCGATGACAGGTTTCATGGTGATTTTCGGTTCTGGGCTTGCCCAGGTTCGCCGCTTCGTTCGCGGCGAGAAAAGCCTGAGGATTACTCGGTGGTGATTGCGATCAGTTTGCCATCGATGGTTTGCACCACCAAGTTGGCACCAGTCACGATCGGCGCAGCAAGCACCTGACTGCCAACGCTTAATCGGGCCAACATGGCGCCCTCCTCGCGTGACAGAAAATGCAGATAGCCTTCTTTATCGCCGACCACCACCGCACGACCAAAAGAAACCGGGGCCGATAAGCCGCGCCCTCTCAGGGTAGTACTACGCCACAGGCTACCGCCGGTATCGCGGGAAAACCCGGCTAGCGAACCCAACTCATCCGCCGCGAAGACATAGCGTTGATCCATCGCCGGACCCACGTCCGCGGAGAATTCTCGCGCCCAGCGCAGACTACCGTTGACAGCATCGACGCAAGCAATCCGGCCCTGATAGGCGGCAGCACAAATTTCGCGACCAAGTAACGCGGGAACACCGGAGACATCGGCGACACGCTCAAGTTCGGTCGCGCCACGCGGCTCTGCGATCGGCGCGTCCCAACGAGCAACGCCTGTAGCGGTATTGACCGCCAGCAGACGCCCAGCAGGCAAGGCAACGAAAGCTGTTCCATCGGCGATGACTATGCCGGGCGCAGCGCGCAAGACGAGCGCAGGTGCGGTGCGCTGTATCACCCAGCGGCGCTCACCGGTCTCAACATCATAGGCAACGATCTTGTTGTCCATACTGCGCACGACCACCACGCCGCTTCCAACAGCAGGCGCGGACAGCACTTCCGTCGATGCCTTCACTTTCCATCGCTGCTTACCCGTTGCTGCATCGAAGGCGAATACGGTACCGCGTGCACTCGCGACAGCTACGGTTGCAGCATCAGCGCCAACGCCTGCCGCGATATCCGCATCGACAGTGACGCTCCAGACCTGCTGACCACTGGCGGCATCGAAGGCAGACACTTTACCGTCAGCACCTGCAGCATAGACCTTGCCGTCGGCGAAAATCGGCGCAAGAAAAGGTGTACCAGGGCGACCGAGGTCGACGCGCCAAAGCGTGCGGACGGTGAGGCTTGGCTTGAAATCCACTAAGGGTGCTGGTTCAACGCGCGGCTTCTTGCTTGAGAACATGGAGCAAGAAGCCAGCGAAACGACCAGCAGCAAGGAGGAGAACCGCAGCGCGCGGCGGAAGGCATTCATCAATCGTTCCCTATTATCCCTTGCCGGATGAGCCACCGACTGCATCCAGCTTCAACTGTATCAACTGGCGAGCGGGGTTCTTCACCTCGGTTTTTTCGAGCGCGCTTTGATAGGCGGCGCGTGCATCCTCCAACTTATTCAGACCAAAGTACAAGTCGCCCTTGCGGTCAGCGACCAGCGCCGCAAACTGGTCAGGGAAGTCACCCGACAGCACTTTCAAACCCTCGTCATAGGCTTTTTCGTCCAGCAATACACCGGCAAGCCGAATGCGCGCGATGGCCTTGAACTCTTCGTTCTTGCCATGCTCCGACACCCACAGTAGTTCACCTTTGGCTGCCTTCAAATCAGCGGCGTCGAACGCGGCCCTTGCCGCCACCAGTGCACCCATCTGCGCGTAAGCAGTACCACTGAATTTATCTTTCAAATCGGCTGAGGCGCGAGTTCGTTTAGCCGCATCGTTAGACTCGACCGCTCTCACTAACTCCTCGTACAAGACCGCTGCCTTCGCAGCTTGCGAACGCTGCCAATAATTCCAACCGGTCCAAGCCGCATAGGCCAGCAGAAACGCAGTGACCAGCCAAGTCACCAGATTGCCGTATTTATCCCACCAAGCTTTTAAGCTGGCGATCTGCTCTTGTTCTTCGTGATCGTATGCCATGTTTTTACAAATGTATTAATGATGGGTAGGGATTTGTCCGGCGTGAAGGTGACCGTGTTCATGCTCCGCATCACCGACAATTTGGTCGATGAGATAGTCGACAACTTGATCGAACCCGATGTGACGCTGGTTGTTGGTCATGTCGGCCTCACGCAAGTGCTTGATGGTGGCCTCGCCTTTTGCCATCTCATCGTCGCCGAGTATGAGCGCGTAGGCAGCACCACTACCATCGGCCCGCTTCATCTGAGACTTGAAACTGCCGGCGCCCCCAAGCGCTGCGCAATGTAGCACAACATCCAGACCGGCATCCCGCAAGCGCTCGCCCAGAATAAAGGCCTGCAACTGCGCCGCGTCGCCCTGGTGAACAAGATAGACATCGCATTGACCAGCCGCAGTAGAGGTCGTGTTTGCACGCATCAACTCAAGCAAACGCTCGACACCCATCGCAAATCCCACCGCCGGAGTAGGCTTGCCACCGAAAATCTCGACCAGAGGATCATAGCGACCACCGCCGCACACCGTACCCTGAGAACCCAGATGGTCGGTGATCCATTCAAACACGGTACGGTTGTAGTAATCCATCCCACGTACTAGCCGAGGGTTGATACTGAATCGAATATTGTTAGCGTTAAGCAGTCGTTGCACACCGTCGAAATGGGCACGCGATTCATCACCCAAGTAATCAAGCAGCTTTGGCGCATCATTCACCAATGCCTGCATCGCAGGGTTTTTGGTATCCAGTATGCGCAAGGGATTAGTGTGCAGCCGTCGCTTTGCCTCAGCGTCGAGGGTATCGCCGTGTTTTTCAAAGTACGCAATCAGATCCGCACGGTGACGATTGCGCTCTTCAGCATCGCCAATCGAATTGATTTCCAGACGTATGTCACTCAAGCCAAGATCATCCCAGAGACGCTGGCACATCATGATTAGCTCAGCATCAATATCGGGGCCTGAAAAACCGATTGCCTCGGCACCAATTTGATGAAACTGGCGGTAGCGACCACGCTGGGGCCGCTCATGTCTAAACATAGGGCCCGAGTACCATAAGCGTTTAG